>NZ_JAWSTH010000062.1:0-37643 GCF_033542075.1 Conexibacter stalactiti | reverse complement strand
CCCCCGCCGAGGCCGCTCCCGCCGAGGCCGCGCCGGCCGAGGCCGCCGCGCCCGCCGAGACGCCGGCCGCTCCGGCCGAGGCCGCGCCCGCCGAGGCGCCGGCCGCCGACAGAACCACCACGAACGACTCCGGCTCCGGGGAGGAGCCCACCGCATGAGCATTTCCGCCCAGGACGTGAAGGCGCTGCGCGAACGCACCGGCGCCGGCATGATGGACTGCAAGAAGGCCCTCGTCGAGGCTGACGGCGACGTCGAGAAGGCGATCGAGGCGCTGCGCATCAAGGGCATGGCGAAGGCCGAGAAGCGCGGCGACCGCGGCACCTCTGAGGGCACCGTGCAGTCCTACATCCACGCCAACGGCAAGATCGGCGTGCTCGTCGAGGTCGACTGCGAGACCGACTTCGTCGCCCGCAACGACGACTTCGTCGGCTTCGCGAAGGACCTCGCGCTGCACATCGCGGCCGCGGCTCCCGTCTCGGTCGACGACGACGGCGTCCCGGCCGAGGACGTCGAGCGCGAGCGCCGCATCGCCGAGGAGCAGTACGCCGACAAGCCCGAGCAGATCCGCCCGAGAATCGTCCAGGGCAAGATCGACTCGTGGCTGAAGGACGTCGTGCTGCTGCGCCAGGCGCATGTGAACACGGACAAGTACGAGGGCCGTTCGATCGAGGAGATCCGCACCGCGCTCTCCCAGAGAACCGGCGAGAACGTCGTCATCCGCCGCTTCTCGCGGTTCGCCGTTGGCGACTGAGCCCCCTCACGGCGTGGGATCGGCGCCAGCCGATCCCACAATGCCTTCGGCGCCAGCCGACGGCACGGACGCCGCGTACAGACGCGTCCTCGTGAAGGTGTCGGGCGAGTCCCTCATGGGCTCGCTCGACTACGGCCTCGACCCGGAGAAGATCGCCGCGATCGCGCGCCAGCTGGCGTCGATCCACGAGCGCGGGGTCGAGGTCGCCGTCGTCGTCGGCGGCGGCAACATCTACCGCGGCCTGGCCGCGCAGGCGTCGGGCATGGATCGCGCGACCGGCGACTACATGGGCATGCTCGCGACCGTCCTCAACGCGCTCGCGCTGCAGGACGCGCTCGAGAAGCAGCACGTGCAGACGCGCGTGCAGTCGGCGATAGCGATCTCCGAGGTCGCCGAGCCGTACATCCGTCGTCGCGCGATGCGCCACCTCGAGAAGCAGAGGATCGTGATCTTCGCGGCCGGCACCGGCAACCCGTTCTTCACGACGGACACCGCGGCCGCGCTGCGCGCGATCGAGATGCACGCCGAGATCATCCTGATGGCGAAGAACGGGGTCGAGGGCGTCTACAGCGCCGACCCGGCGACCGATCCGGACGCCGAGTTCATCCCGGAGATCACCCACATGGAGGCGATCGAGAAGCGCCTGCGCGTGATGGACTCGACCGCGCTGACGCTGTGCATGGAGAACAGACTGCCGATCGTCGTCTTCAACATGGGCGACGAGCGCAACATCGATCGGATAGTTTGCGGGGATCGAGTCGGGACCCTGGTGAGGACATGATCGAAGAGCTGCTGCAGGACGCGCGCGAGCGCATGGGGAAGGCTGTCGAGTCGACCCGCCACGAGTTCGGCTCGGTGCGGACCGGCCGCGCCACGCCGGCGCTGCTCGACCGCGTGATGGTCGAGTACTACGGCGCTTCGACGCCGCTGAAGCAGCTCGCGACGATCTCCGCTCCGGAGGCGCGCCTGCTGTCGGTCCAGCCGTTCGACAAGAGCTCGATCAAGGCGATCGAGAAGGCGATCATGGAGTCCGACGTCGGCCTCACGCCGAACAACGACGGCAACGTGATCCGTCTGTCGATCCCGGAGCTGACCGAGGAGCGCCGCAGACAGCTCGTCAAGGTGGTGCGCAACATCGCCGAGGACGGCCGGATCGGCATCCGCAACGCCCGTCGCGACACGATGCAGGACCTGCGCGAGCTGCGCGACGCCGGCGAGGTCGGCGCCGACGACGAGCATCGCGCCGAGGCCGAGCTGCAGAAGCTCACCGACGAGAAGGTCGGCGAGCTCGACACCTTCCTGAAGCACAAGGAAGAAGAGATCCTCGAGGTCTGAGACCTCGTGGCGCTCGCCGACGTGGCAGGGGACCAGAGCGACTCCGACCGGCGCGCCCGGCGCGTCGCGATCATCACCGACGGAAACGGGCGCTGGGCCGAGCAGCGCGGGCTCGACGTCACCGAGGGCCACCGCGCCGGTGCCGAGAACGTCAAGGCGCGGCTGCGCGACGCCGTCGAGCTGGGGATCGAGCAGCTCGCGATCTACGCCTTCTCGACCGAGAACTGGTCGCGCGCGACCGCCGAGGTCGAGGGGCTGATGGAGCTGTTCCGCGAGTACATCGAGCGCGAGACGCCCGAGCTGCACGAGGAGGGCGTGCGGATGCGCTTCGTCGGCCGCCGCGGCGACCCGATCCCGCCCGACATCGTCGAGCAGATGGAGTGGGCCGAGCAGCTGACCGCCGGCAACGACAGAATCACCTTCTTCATCCCGTTCAACTACGGCGGGCGGGCGGAGATCGTCGATGCCGCGCGCAGCTTCACGGGCACGACCGAGGAGGAGTTCCGCGCTCACCTCTACGCGCCCGACCTGGAGGATCCCGACCTCGTGATCCGCACCAGCGGAGAGCAGCGGCTGTCGAACTACCTCGTCTGGCAGACCGCCTACTCCGAGTTCGTCGTGCGCGACGAGCTGTGGCCCGACTTCGACCGCGCCGTCTTCGAGCAGACGCTCGCCGAGTACGCGACCCGCTCGCGCCGCTTCGGAGGACGGACGGCGACATGAGCAGCGGCGGCGACGGCGAGTTCTTCGACGTGCTCGCCGACGACGACGACGGCCTCGCGCGCTCACGGGCGCGACGGGCGCAGGCGGCGGAGGAGAGCAGCACCGGCGGCAGACGCGGCCGCGGCGGCAGGCGCGGCGGCAGAGGCGGCGGGCGCCGCGGGCGACGGCGCGGCGGCCCCGGCGTGACCGGCGGCGACGTGCCGCGCAAGCCCGGCTCGGATCTTCCCGGACGCGTCGCGGTCGCTGTCCCGGCCGCGATCGCGGTGATCGCCGTCAACGCCTTCGGTGGGCCGATATGGGCCGCGGCGCTGCTGGCCGTCGGGATACTCGCGATGCACGAGCTGTACGAGATGCTGAGACCGGTCCAGCCGGTCGCCGTCGCGGGCTTCATCGCGCTCGCCGGGATGCTCGCGGCCGCGCTCTACGGCACCCAGTTCCACATCCTGCTGGCGGCCGTCTCGATCGTGCCGGTGCTGTTCGTGCTGACGGCGCTGGGGCCGGAGCGCGAGCACGCCTCGCTGGCGATGGCGACGACGATCCTCGGCATCTACTGGATCGGCTTCGCGCTCGCGCACGCCGTCCTGCTGCGCGAGCTGCCGCACGGCAACGCGATCGTGATCGACGTGCTCGTCGGCACCTTCATCGGCGACACCGGCGCCTACTTCGGCGGCCGCATGTTCGGCCGTCGCAAGCTCGCGCCGCGCATCTCGCCGAACAAGACCGTCGAGGGGCTCGTGATCGGCATGCTGGCGGCCGTCGCGGCCGTCTTCTGCGCCGGCCTCTACCAAGATTGGCTGTCCACGACAGAGGCGCTGCTGCTCGGCGTCGGCGTCGCGATCGCCGCCCCGATCGGCGACCTGTTCGAGTCGTTCATCAAGCGCGACGTCGGCACGAAGGACACCGGCCGCGCCTTCGGCGCCCACGGCGGCGCGCTCGACCGCATCGACGCGGCGCTGTTCGCCGCGGTCGTCGGGTACTACATCTGGTACGCACTGGCCTAGCGCCGGCGCGTCACCTTCTGCGCAACTTCACCGTCACCCCGCACGTCTCAACGTGTGAACCAGGGACGGAACCGAAGGGGCTGAACTGACGATGACGGATCAATTGCGGCCGCGCGGCCGGCGATCGCTGCTGCGCGGAATCGGACTGGCACTGCTGGCGCTCGTCGCGCCGGGCGCGGCGACGGCGGCCGGCGAGACGCCGGCGCCTGCCACGGGCGGCGCCGACGTCCCGATCAGCTGGATCGACAACGGTGGCGGCGCGGCGTCGCTTGCCGCCGCGCCCGACGGGCGCCTGTGGGTGCTGCGCCGCGGCGCCGACGGCAACAGGCTCCAGCGCGTCGGCGCCGGCGGCGTCGAATCGGAGACGGCGCTCGCGCAGTGGCCGCGAACGGCTCTCACGACGTTGAACGACGGACGGCTCGGCTACCTCCACGCCACCGACGACAAGCCGTATCCGAGCGACTACGAGCGGGCGACGGTCAGCGGCGCGGAGGCGCCGGTCGCGACAGCGCTGCCGCCGTTCACGTCGACGGAGGCCGGACTTGCGCCCGACGGCGCCGTCTGGCGCGTCGCCGCCTGCAAGCGGGCGACGCGCGTCGGCCTCGACGGCGCCGTGCGCTCGTTCCGCTTGAGCTGCGCCACCCCCTCCGGCGATCCACGGCTCGCCTTCGGCGGCGACGGCAGCACCTGGCTCGTCGACCTCTGCGCCGGCCGGATCGAGCGGTTCGCCGCCGACGGCGCGCGGCGGCTCTGGCGGCCGAAGCCGGTCGAGACGGCTTGCGGTGACAAGAACTGGGGCGGGGCGGACGTCTCGCCGGCGCCGGTCGTCCTGCTGCCCAGCGACGACGGCGGCCTCTCCTACGGTCTCGTCGGCACGGCCGGCGGGCGGATCGGCCCGGGCGGCAGGCTGGTGCGCGGCAGCTCGACGCTGCTCGCCGCCTCGACCAGCGACGGCAGCACCTGGAGCACGGACGGCGCCGCGCTCGTGCGGCGCGCCGCGGACGGTGCTGTCACCACGATCCCCGATCCCGCTGCCGACGGCCGCCCTCTCCACCACGCCACCGTCGACGCCGACGGCCGCCTCTGGTTCAGCCGCGCCGCGTCGTCGGGCTGGCGGGCGGAGTGGACGATCGGCGACACCTCGGTCGCGATCGCCGATCCCGGCACGCGCACGGTGCGCAGCTTCGACGACCGGCTCGCGGGCCGCGGCGCGCACAGACGTTTCCCGTCGCCGCTGACGGCCGCGGCGGGCGGAACGGTCTGGGGCAGCGTCGACGACAGCTGGTCGCAGGCGCCGGGGCAGGCGGGGCTGCTGCGCTTCGCGGCCGTCCCCGAGCCGGCGGCCGGCGGTGCCCGGCCGCGGCGGGTCGTCGCCCGCAGCGGCGCGACCGCGTGGCTGCAGGTCCGCTGCGACGCGGCGCTCGGCAGCTTCTGCGCGACGCGCGCGACGCTGACGCGCCGCGGCGGCGACGCCGCGCTCGCGACGGTCGTGCCCGCGGTCGTCCCCGGCGGCGCCAGCCGCACCGTCGCGGTGAAGCTGACCGCGGCCGCGCGGAAGACGTTGCACGCCGGCCGCACGCTGCGCGCGGACGCGCTCGTCGTCGGCGAGGGGCAGGAGCCGGCGCGGCTCGCGGTCGCGCTGGCGCCTCGGCGCTGAACGGACGGGCGGGACGGGCGGAACGACGGCACGGACGCCGGAGTTCTGCCCGCTTAGCTGCCGGAAACCCCGGCCGCCTACAATCCACCCGATGCCACGCCGCCTGCTCATTCTCGGCTCGACGGGGTCGATCGGAACGCAGGCGCTCGACGTCGTCGCGCGCTCCGAGGACCTCGAACTGGTCGGGCTCTCCGCCCAGTCCTCCTGGGAGCCGCTGATCGAACAGGCGAACGCCTTCGGCGTCGACCGGATCGCGCTCGCCGACCCGCACGCCGCCGCCCGCGCCGCCGAGGCGTGGACCGACGGCGAGGTGCTCGACGGCGCCGAGGGGCTCGTGCGGCTGGTCGTCGAGTCGGAGGCCGACCTGGTGCTGAACGCGCTCGTCGGCTCCGCCGGCCTCGGCCCGACCGTCGCCGCGCTCGGCGAGGGGATCGACCTCGCGCTCGCCAACAAGGAGTCGCTCGTCGTCGGCGGTGAGCTCGTCAACCAGCTCGCGGAGGCGACCGGCGCCCAGATCATCCCCGTCGACTCCGAGCACTCGGCGCTCCATCAGCTGCTGGCCGGGGAGGACCCGGCCGCCGTCGACAAGCTCGTGCTGACCGCCTCCGGCGGCCCCTTCCGCGGCAGAACGGCCGCCGAGCTGCGCGACGTGACCGTCGAGCAGGCGCTCGCCCACCCGACCTGGGCGATGGGCGGCAAGATCACGATCGACTCGGCGACGCTGATGAACAAGGGCCTCGAGCTGATCGAGGCGCACCACCTCTTCGGCACGCCGTACGAGCGGCTCGACGTCGTCGTCCACCCGCAGTCGATCGTCCACAGCATGATCCAGCTGTGCGACGGCTCGACGCTCGCGCACCTCGGCTACCCCGACATGCGCGTGCCGATCTCCTACGGCCTGCACTACCCCGAGCGCGCCGAAGTGCCGCTGAGAGCGCTCGACCTCGCGTCGGTCGGCTCGCTGACCTTCGAAGCGGTCGACACCGACACCTTCGCCTGCCTGCGGCTGGCGCGCGAGGTCGGGATCGCCGGCGGCACCGCGCCGTGCGTGCTCAACGCCGCCAACGAGGTCGCCGTCCACGCCTTCCTGGGCGGCAGGCTGCGCTTCCTCGAGATCGCCGAGGTGATCGAGCACGCGCTCAACACCGTCGAGACCGGCATGATCCACGCGTTCGAGACGCTCTACCGCGCCGACCGCGCCGCGCGCGACGCCGCGCACGAGCTGATCGAGGAGCGGGCGACGGCATGACCGCGATCCTGCTCGCCTTCATAGGCTTCTGCGCCCTGATCGTGCTGCACGAGCTCGGTCACTTCACGGCCGCGAAGCTCGTCGGCATGCGCGTCGAGAAGTTCTCGCTGTTCTTCGGCCGACCGCTCGCGAAGGTGCAGAAGGGCGAGACCGAGTACGCGATCGGCTGGATGCCGCTCGGCGGCTACGTGCGCATCACCGGCATGAACCCGACGGAGGAGATCCCGGAGGAGGTCGCGCCGCGCGCCTACTACCGCCAGCCGGTCTGGAAGCGGATCGTCGTGATCGCCGCGGGTCCGTTCGTCAACATCGTGATCGCCTTCCTGATCATCTGGGCGCTGCTGCTCGCCAACGGGCAGGCGACCGACCAGCCGGTCGTCTCCAAGCAGGACCTCGGCCAGCCGGCCGCGCAGTACCTGCAGCCGAACGACAGGATCGTCAGCGTCGACGGCGTCAGAGGCGACCCGGCCGCGATCGCCAGACAGGTCTCGACGCACAGATGCGCCGGCAGACAGGTCGACGGCTGCGCGGCCGCGACCCCCGCGACGGTGGTCGTCGAGCGCGACGGCAGACTGCAGACGTTCGAGATCACGCCGCGCTACGACGGCACGAGAGGGATCGAACGGGCGCGGCTGGGCTTCAGCTACGAGAACGCGACGCGCAACGTCGGCCCGGTCGACGCCTCCGGCGTCGCGGTGACCGGCATGTGGGACGTCACGACCCGCACCGTCGAGACGTTCGGCAAGCTGTTCCAGGCGAGAGAGCGAGAGCAGCTGTCCGGCGTCGTCGGCACCTCCGAGACGCTGCGGCAGTCGTTCGAGTTCTCGACGACGCTCGCGCTCTACGTGCTCGCGATCATCTCGCTGTCGCTGGCGATCATCAACCTCTTCCCGTTCCTGCCGCTCGACGGCGGCCACATCTTCTGGGCGCTGGTCGAGAAGATCCGCGGCGGCCGGCCCGTCCCGTTCTCGGTGATGGAGAAGGCCGGCGCCGTCGGCTTCGTGCTCGTGATCATGCTGTTCTTCATCGGCCTGTCGAACGACATCGGCCGCATCGGCGACGGCACGCTCGGCGACATCGGCCGCTGAGGCTCACCCCAGCAGGGGAATGAGCTGCGCGTGGCGGTCGATCACGTGGTCGGCGTCGGCGGCGGCGCTGGTGTCGTCGGCGACGCCGCGGTAGCGCACCGTCGCCATCCCGAGCGCGCGGGCGCCGGCGACGTCGGTGCGGCGCAGGTCGCCGACGTGGACCGCCTCCGCGGCGCCGACGCCGAGCGCGTCGAGCGCGTGCTGGAAGATCGCCGCCGCCGGCTTGAAGCAGCCGACCTCGTCGGAGAAGGCCCAGCCGCCGAACAGCTCCAGCAGACCCTCGCGCGCGAGCGCGTCGCGCAGCAGGGTGGACGGCGTCAGGCCGACGTCGCAGACGATCGCGAGCGCGACGCCGCGATCGCGCAGCGCGCGCAGGACCGGCGCGATCCCCTCGGCGAGCGTCAGGCGAGCGCCGGCCGAGGAGCCGAGGAAGGCGGCGGCGAGGCTGGCGCCATCTCTGTGTGAGAGCGCCGCGCCGAAGCGGGCGGCCTCAGCCGCCGGGTCGAACGGCCGCGCTGTCGACCAGGCGCGGTCGTGGGCGGCGCCGGCGGCGGCCAGCTCGCGGTCGATCGCGGCCTCCGAGATCCCGCCGCCCAGCTCGGCGGCGGCCGCCACGACGGCCTCGCGCCGCAGCCGCTTCAGCAGCCCGGGCGGCTCTGCCATCAGCGTGTTCCAGAAGTCGAAGGTGACGGCGGTGGTCATGCGGCCACCACGACGACGCCGTGGTCGGTGTAGGGACCCAGCGCGGGGTCGGCGGCGTCCAGCTCGACGACGAGGCGGCCGAGCTGCGTCAGCTCCGCGACGACGTAGGGGAGGACGATGCCGAGCTTGTCGCTGGTCGCGAGCGCGACCGTCTCGGCGGCGGCCGCGATCATCGCCGCCTTGACCGCGCGCTCGTCGGGATCGCCGACCGTGACGCCCGCCTCCGGATGCAGACCGCACGGGCCGAGCAGGCAGAGGTCGGGCCGCAGCGCGCCGAGCGCGGCGACGGTCGTGGCGCCGACGGTCGTCAGCGTGCGCGGGTTGAGCTGGCCGCCGAGCATCTCGACGCGCACGCCGGGATGGCTCGCGAGCGCCTCCGCGACCGGCGGCGAGGTCGTGAAGATCGTCGTGCGCAGCGCCGCCGGCAGGTGACGGGTCACGTTGAGGCAGGTCGTGCCGCCGTCGAGCAGCACGACGGCGTCGTCGGGGATCAGCGCGGCGGCGGCGCGCGCGACGGCGTCCTTGGCCGGCGACTGCCGCGCCCGGCGCTCGGCGAACGGCGCGTCGCCGCCGCCGAGCGGCAGCGCCCCACCGTGCACGCGCTTGACGAGCCCCTCGGCAGCGAGCTGGTCGAGGTCGCGCCGGATCGTGTCCTGCGAGCAGCCGAAGCGGGTCGCGAGCGTCGCCGCCTGCAGCTTGCGCTCGCGCCGCAGCGCTTCGAGGATCAGGTCGCGGCGCTCAGCCGCCAGCAGCTCGGGCATATCCGCAGAATACTGCACGAACCAGCAGAAATCTGCAAAGCTGTGCAGAGAGCGGCGCCAACGGCGTCGCGAGGCGGACGAAGGCGAGATGGGAGCGATGGAGCGAGACGAGCAAGGGGCGCGAAGCATCGGCGCCGTCTTCCCGGCGGACGCGGACGCCGCCGACCTGCCCGCCGCGGCGGTGCAGGCCGAGCGGCTCGGCTACGACAGCCTGTGGGTCGTCGAGGACTGCTTCCTCTCCGGCGGCCTGACGATGGCGGCGACCGCGCTCGCGGTCACCGAGCGGCTGGAGGTCGGCGTCGGCCTGCTGCCGGCCGCCGTCCGCAATCCCGCGATCGCCGCGATGGAGATCGCGACGCTGGCGCGGATCCACCCCGGCCGCTTCACGGCGACCTTCGGTCACGGCGTCGCCGAGTGGATGGAGCAGATCGGGGCGCGGCCGCCGAAGCGCCTCGCCGCCCTGCTCGAGACGGTGACGGTCGTCAGAGCGCTGCTCGCGGGCGAGCGCGTCGACCTCGACGGCGAGCACGTCCATCAGGCGGCGGTCGCGCTCGACCATCCGCCGGCGGTCGCGCCCACGGTGCTCGTCGGCTCGACCGGCCCGAAGGGGCTGGCGCTCGCCGCCGAGCAAGCCGACGGCGCGCTGCTGGCGGAGGGCTGTGGCCCGGGCTTCGTCGCGGGCGCCGTCGAGCGGGCACGGACGGCCGGCGGCAGGCTCGACACCGTCGTCTACGCGTGGATGCGGATCGACGACGATCCCGCGCGCGCCCGCGCCGCGCTGCGCCCGACCGTCAACGCCTGGCGCGACTCCGGCCGCTATCCGGGGCCGGTCGCGGCAGCCGGCCTCGACGCCGGGCAGCCGCTCGACGACGCCGCGCTCGACCGCCTCGCGATCGTCGGCGACGGGCCGGGCTGCGCCGCCGCCGTCGAGCGGTTCCTCGCCGCCGGGACCGGCCGTCTCGTCGTCGTGCCGCAGGGGGCCGACTGGCGCGAGCAGCTGGAGCGGTTCGCCGGCGCGGTGCTGCGCTGAGCGGTTGCCGCTGGCGGGCGGGGGTAGATCCGCTGTAGCGTCTGCTCGGCCCCGGCGGTCGTCAACGGCAGCGGAGGAGGACGAGATGGAAGGCAGCACGATCGACCCCACGACGGTCACGTCGGTGGGTGCGGCGAGCCTCGGTGAGGCGCTGCGGCGCACCGCCGCCGCGCATCCCGACCTGGTCGCGGTCCGCACGCTCGACGACAGCGTCTCGCTGACCTGGTCGCAGCTGCGCGGGCGGGTCGACGCGCTCGCCGGCGGACTTGCGCGGCTCGGCGTCGGCCGCGGCGACACGCTCGCCCTGATGCTCTCCAACCGGCCCGAGTTCCACATCGCCGACCTCGCCGCCGTCACGCTTGGCGCGGCGCCGTTCTCGATCTACCTGACCTCCTCGCCGGATCAGATCCAGTACGTCGTCGGCGACGCGCGGGCGCGCGTGGCGATCGTCGAGCAGGCCTTCCTCGGGCGGCTGCTCGACGCCCGCAGAGAGCTGCCGGAGCTCAAGCACGTGATCGTCGTCGACCCGGAATCCGACGAGGACGCCGGCTACGGCCTGCTGTCGCTCGCCCAGGTCGAGGGCTCCAACCCGTCGTTCGACGTCGACGCGGCGCTCGCCGCCGTCACGCCCGACGACGTCGCGACGCTGATCTACACCTCCGGGACGACCGGGCCGCCGAAGGGCGTCGAGCTGGCCCACCGCAACATCCTCGGCGCGGTCTACAGCGTGCAGGAGGTGATCAGCCTGCCGCCGGGCGCGCGTGTGATCTCGTGGCTGCCGGCCGCGCACATCGCCGAGCGCGCCGCCCACCACTACATCCCCGTCGTCTACGCCGCGACGATCACCACCTCGCCCGACCCGAGAGCGATCATCCAGACGCTGCCGCAGGTGAGACCGAACTGGTTCTTCGCCGTCCCGCGCGTGTGGGAGAAGCTGAAGGCGGGCCTGGAGGCGATGCTCGCCGCGCAGCCGGAGGAGGCGCGCGCGAGAGTCGAGGGCGCGCTCGCCGCCGCGCGACAGCGGGTCGCGCTGCTGCAGCAGGGGGCGGAGGTGCCGGACGAGCTGGAGCAGGCGGTCGCCGCCGCAGACGAGGCGATCTTCAGCAACCTGCGCACGATGCTCGGCCTCTCGGAGGTCGTCACCGTCAACGTCGGCGCCGCGCCGACGCCGCCCGACGTGATCGAGTTCTTCCATGCGCTCGGGATCGAGCTGGCCGAGCTGTGGGGGATGTCGGAGACCTGCGGCGCCGGCACCGTCAACCGCCCTGGCGCGATCAAGATCGGCTCGGTCGGCCCGCCGTCGCCCGGCGTCGAGCTGAGACTGGCCGAGGACGGCGAGCTGCTGATGCGCGGCGCCTGCGTGATGCGCGGCTACCGCAACCGGCCCGAGCAGACGGCCGAGACGATCGACGCCGGTGGCTGGCTGCACACCGGCGACGTCGCGACGATCGACGCCGACGGCTACGTGAAGATCGTCGACCGCAAGAAGGAGCTGATCATCAACGCCGCCGGCAAGAACATGTCGCCGGCGAACATCGAGGCGACGCTGAAGGGCTCCTCGCCGCTGATCGGCCAGGCCTGTGTGATCGGCGACGCGCGGCCCTTCAACACGGCGCTGATCGTGCTCGACACCGACTTCGGCCCGGCGTGGGCCAAGCAGCAGGGGATCGCCGACGACGCCGACCTCGCGACGCTCTCGCGCGACGAGCGCGTGCGCGCGGCGGTGCAGCAGGCGATCGACGGCGCGAACGAGAGACTGTCGCGCGTCGAGCAGATAAAGCGCTTCACGCTCGTGGAGGGCGACTGGCTGCCCGGCGGCGACGAGCTGACCCCGACGATGAAGCTCAAGCGCCGCCCGATCGGCGACAAGTACGCCGCCGCGATCGAGGCGATGTACGAGGGGCATTGAGACGGTCACAAAACGACCTCGCCACGGTCACAGGCCGATAACGAACTGACCACGGGCCGCGCATACGTTGCGGCCCTATGTCAGATCCCACCACCCCCACCGACGCGGTTGCTGGCACCACCCGCCGTCACTTCATCCGCGGCGTCGCCGCGGCCGGCGCGAGCACGGTCGCGGCCGCCTCGCTGTTCGAGGCGCCCGGCGTCTCCGACCTGCTCGGCGACAGCGTCGCGCGCGCGGCGGGAGCGCCCACTCCCTTCGCCGACTTCAGAGCGGTCGCCGCGTCGAGCGCTGACGCGTTCGAGGTGCCGGAGGGCTACCGCGCCCACGTCGTCATCAAGTACGGCGACAGCTTCGCCAACACCGACGGCACGCAGCTGAGATTCGGCTACAACAACGACTTCCTCGCCTTCTTCCCGCTCGAAGGGAAGCCTGACGAGGGCCTGCTGTTCGTCAACCACGAGTACCCGGCGCCGTTCTTCCAGCACGGCGTCACGAGAGGTGCCGACAAGAGCGTCGCGCAGCTCGAGCTGGAGCAGTACTCGGTCGGCAACTCGGTCCTGCACGTCAAGAAGGACGCGGCGGGGCTGTGGCAGATCGTCTCGCCGTCGCCGTACAACCGCCGCATCACCGGCAAGGACCCGGAGTGCGAGCACACCGGCCCGCTCGCGGACGAGACGAACCACCCGAGAGTCGGCACCAGCTCGAAGGGCTCGCTGGCCAACTGCTCCGGCGGCATCACGCCGTGGGGCACGGCGCTCTCCTGCGAGGAGAACTTCCAGGACTACGGCAGCGACCCGGCCACCTCGGCGTACGGCTGGAACAGACTCGACCCCGAGTACGACAGCGCGCTCTGGTCGAAGTACGGCTGGGTCGTCGAGACCGACCCGTACGACGCCTCGTGGACGCCGCGCAAGCACACGGCGCTTGGCCGCTTCCGGCACGAGAACACGGCCTTCCGCGCGCTCGACGGCAAGAGATTCGTGCTCTACATGGGCGATGACGTCACCAACGCCGGCGTCTACAAGTTCGTCTCGACCCGCCCCTTCATCCCGGGCCGCCGCGCGCACAACCTGCGGATCCTGGAGGAGGGCACGCTCTACATCGCCTCCTTCGACCACAGCCGTCGTGAGTTCGCCGTCGACGGCGACACGACGCCGATCACCCCGACCAGCGGCGTCGGCTACTGGCGCGAGGTGCTCGTGACCGAGCTGGAGGACACCAACGTCCGCATCAGAAGAGCGGTCGAGGCCGAGGAGGCCGGCGCCTGGAACAGACACTTCGCGACCAATCGTCCCGAGGACGTCGAGGTCGACGTCGACGGCACCGTCTACATCGCCTTCACGAACAACTCGGGTGTCAAGGATCGCCACGGCTCGATCCGCAAGCTCGTCGAGGCCGGCAACGACCCGACCGCGGTCGGCAGAGCGAACGAGTTCAGATGGGTCGACTACGCCGGCGGCGGCGACCGCGGTGAGGACAAGCCTGCGGGCGAGCGCGGCTTCTCCAGCTGCGACAACCTCGTCTTCGACAGAGAGGGCAACCTCTGGGTCGTCACCGACATCTCGTCGGGCTCGCTGGCGGGCACGCCGGGAGCGGCGAGATGGTACAGATACCACCTCAACAACGCCGTCTTCATGATCCCGCGCAGCGGGCCGAACGCCGGCATCGCCTTCCGCTTCGCGAACATGCCCGCCGAGTCCGAGGGCACCGGGCCGTACTTCACGCCCGACGAGAGAACGCTGTTCGTCAACGTGCAGCACCCGGGCGAGGAGACGGCTTCCAGAGGCGTCTACGGCGACGTCTCGACGTACACCTCGTACTGGCCGGCCGGCAACAAGACGACCGGCCAGAACCCGTCGACGCCGCTGCCGTCGCTGGTCGCCGTCACGAAGCTGCCGCCGAACGCGCCGCCGGAGGAGAGAAGACCGAACGTCATCCCGCCGCCCCCGCCGGCGCCGGAGGGCAGAAGACCGCAGCCGGAGCCGGGCAGAGACGGCGCCAAGCCGCGGCTGAGAGTGGCCGACGTGCCGAGACGGCGCGCGCAGGCGCAGCTGCTGCGCGGCGGGCTGCCGCTGGAGCTGACGGTCGACGAGCCGGTCAGAGCGACGCTCGTGCTGAGCGCGAAGCTGCCGACGCTCGTCGGCAGAGGCAGAAGAGCGAGACGCAAGCAGAAGCTGGTCGTGCTCGGCCGCGCGACGAAGTCGCTGAAGGCCGGCAGAACGGAGCTGGCGGTGAAGCTGTCGCCGGCCGGCAAGCTGCGCGTCCGCGCGCTCAGAGGCAAGGACGTGACGGCGACGCTGACGATCGAGGCGCGCGACGCGGCCGGCAACCGCAGCTCGGTCAAGCGCAACGTGAAGCTGGTCTGAGCAGCAGGACCGTCACCTGGCATCCCGTCACGGGATGCTCGGTGACGGTCCTCACTCGCTCCAGGCGCGCGCGACCGCGAGTGCCGGCCCGTCGGGGTCGGCGCCGCGCGGATGCAGCGCCCGCCAGAGCGTGCCGGGCCCGGCCAGCTGGGTCGAGCCCGGCAGGTCGGCGCCGCGGGCGCCGAGCAGCAGCACGGCGTCGAGCGTCCCCGCGTCGGCCGCGACGACGGGGGAGCGCAGCAGCGCGGGGTCGCTCGTGTCGAGTCGCTCGTGCAGCAGCGGGCGGCCCGCGCAGCTCGCGCGCAGCGTCGCGCTCAAGCGGCCCGGCCGCTCGCCGCTGCGACCGAGCACGACCGTCTCGCGCAGCAGCGCCCGGGCGCCGTCGGCCAGCTCGACCGTGGTCGTGCGGCGCAGGTCGCAGCCGGCGGCGAGCACGAGCGGGCGCGCGAGCCACTCCAGCCGCGCCCCCGCGCCGAGCGCGATCCGCACCCGCAGCCGCGCCGAGGGCCCGCCGCGCACGTGGTGGGCGACCGTCGCGCCGGTCTCGATCACCGTCAGCGCCGCGCCGGGGCCCAGCTCCAGCTCGATCGCGCAGTCGTCGCCCGAGACCAGCGTCGCCGCGGTCTGCACGAGCGCGACGACGGCTTGGCCGCCGCCGCTCGGGTTGCTCGGCAGCGGGCGCGGCGCCCAGGGGGTGGCGGGGCGGAGGTCGCGCAGGACGGTCCGCGTGCCGCGCAGCTCAGCCCTCACCCGTGCTGTGGGAAGGAGGCGTGTGCGGGCGGCGGCGGGCGCTGGGCCGGCCGCCGCCGCCCGCGGCACGTCAGTGCGCGTGGACGTGGGCATGCGCATGCCCGTCGTCGTGCGCGTGGGGGTGAAGGTCGTGATCGTGGTCGTGCGGGCCGTGCGGCGCGGGCGGGCCGGGGTCCTCGCTGACGAGCGTGCCCGCGCGCCAGCGCTCCTCCTGGTCGAGCACCCACGCCGCGACCTCGCGCACGCCGTCGGGCTCGCGCAGGCTGACTGGCAGCGTCGGGCGGCCGTCGCGGCGCTCGGCCGAGTCGCGCAGCATCCGCGCGACGTCGGAGCCGACGCGCGGCGCGAGGTCGACCTTGTTGATCACGAGCAGGTCGGAGCGGGCGACGCCGGGGCCGCCCTTGCGCGGCACGTCGTCGCCGCCGGCGGTGTCGAGCACGAAGATCTGCGTGTCGGCGAGCGCCGGGCTGAACGCGGCGGTCAGGTTGTCGCCGCCCGACTCGACGAAGACGACGGCGAGCGGGCCGTGCGCCCGCTCCAGCTCCTCGACCGCCTCCAGGTTGGCCGACACGTCGTCACGGATCGCGGTGTGCGGGCAGCAGCCGGTCTGCACCGCGACGATCCGCTCGGCCGGCAGGACGCCCTGGCTGCGCAGGAAGATCGCGTCCTCGGTCGTGTAGATGTCGTTCGTCACGACGCCGAGCTGCAATTCGCTGCCGAGGCAGCGGCAGAGCGCGGCGATCAGCGACGACTTGCCGGTCCCGACCGGCCCGCCGATGCCGACGCGCAGCGCTCGCCGCGCGCGCGGCGGCCCGTCGGCGCGGATCGTCCCGTATGTGGTCTCAGCTGACAAAGAGCCTCCCGTCGGATCGTTCGTGCGCGAGCGCGCGCAGGTCGAGCAAGGGGGTGGAGGTGGCGGGGAGCGCACCGAAGCCGGCGCCAGGCGGGCGCGCGGCGGCGGCCGACCGCGCCGCCTCGACCGCCAGCGCCTCGATCCGCGGCGCCAGCCCGGCCACCCACGCCGTCGTCTGGACCGCGTCGAGCGGCAGCAGCTTCACGGCCGCCGCGGCGATGCCGGCGGCGTCCTCGTAGAGCGACAGCCGCGCCGCCTCCAGCGGCGTCAGCCCGGTCGCGCCGGCCACCGCGCCGAAGACGACCGGCCGCGGCGTCCACGCGCTGGCCTCGGCGTAGCGCTCGAGCAGGGCGTCGCCCGGCGCCAGCCGCGCGGCGACGCGCAGCAGCGCCCGTCCGAGCGAGCGGACCGCCGCCCGCTGCGGCGCCCCCGGCGTCCGCGCCGCCAGCTCGTCGTCGAGCGCGAGCAGCGCCGCGAGCGCGGCGTCAACCGCCGCGCCATCCGCATGCGCGGTCGATTGCTGTTGCCTATCGACAGCAGACGACCGCGCATCGGCGCACGCCGCCGCCGCGAAGCTCGCATCGACGAACGCGACGGTCTCCAACCGGGCCGAAAGGAAGGCCGGCACCTCGGCGCCGCGCAACCCCGCGGCCACCGCCGGCTCCAACCCGGCCGAGTGGGCGTAGCCGCCGGTCGGGGTGCGCGAGTCGGCGAGCAGCAGTGAGAGGACCGCCGACATCAGAAGATCGCGTAGCGCTGGGCGAGGGGGAGGACGGCAGCCGGAGCGGGGGTGACGGGCTCGCCGTCGACGGTCACGACGAAGGTCTCCGGATCGACCTCGATCGCCGGCAGGGCGTCGTTGTTCGGCATGTCGGCCTTCGACAGTCCCCGCGTGTCGGCGACGGCGACCAGCTCGCGGCGCAGTCCCAGCCGCCCGGCAAGTCCGTCCTCGAGCGCCGCCGGTGCGACGAACGCCAGCGAGGTGTGGGGAGCGGCCGAGACGGCGGCGCCGAACATCGGCCGCGACAGCACCGGCTGCGGTGTCGGGATCGAGGCGTTGGCGTCGCCGATCGGCGCCCAGGCGATCGCGCCGCCCTTGATCACCAGCCGCGGCCGGATCGCGAAGAAGGCCGGATCCCACAGCACGAGGTCGGCGAGCTTGCCGACCTCGACCGAGCCGACGTGGTCGTCGATCCCGTGCGCGGCCGCCGGGCAGATCGTGTACTTCGCGACGTAGCGCTTGGCGCGCGCGTTGTCGGCGGCGCCGAGCGGCCCGCCGTTCGAGCCGCCGCCACCAGACCCCCAGCGCGCCTTCGCCGCATGCGCGGTCTGCCACGTTCGCACGATCGTCTCGCCGACGCGGCCCATCGCCTGCGCGTCGGAGCCGATCATCGAGATCGCGCCGAGGTCGTGCAGCAGGTCCTCGGCGGCGATCGTCGTCGCGCGGATGCGCGACTCGGCGAAGGCGAGGTCCTCCGGCACGCGCGGGTTGAGGTGGTGGCAGACGATCAGCATGTCCTGGTGCTCGGCGACCGTGTTGACCGTGTGCGGGCGGGTCGGGTTGGTCGAGGAGGGGAGGACGTTGGGGTGCGCGGCGATCGCGATGATGTCGGGCGCGTGGCCGCCGCCGGCGCCCTCGGTGTGGAAGCTGTGGATCGTGCGCCCGCCGATCGCCGCGAGCGTCGACTCGAGGAAGCCGGCCTCGTTGAGCGTGTCGGTGTGGATCGCGACCTGGATCCCCCAGCGCTCGGCGGCGGTCAGGCAGGCGTCGATCGCGGCCGGCGTCGAACCCCAGTCCTCGTGCAGCTTCATCCCGCCGGCGCCGGCCAGCACCTGCTCCTCGAGTCCCGCCGCGCTGACGGTGTTGCCCTTGCCGAGCAGCAGCACGTTGACGGGCAGGTCGTCGAGCGCGCGGTGCATCAGCTCGAAGGCCGGCGCGCTCGGCGTGCAGGTCGTCGCGCGCGTCCCCTCGCTGGGGCCGGTACCGCCGCCGATCAGCGTCGTGATGCCGGCGGCGAGCGCCTCGGTCGCGATCGTCGGGGCGATGAAATGGACATGGCAGTCGACGCCGCCGGCGGTGAGGATGCGGCCCTCGCCGGCGATCACGTCGGTCGACGGGCCGATCCGCAGCGCGGGGTGGACGCCGTCCATCGTGTCGGGGTTGCCGGCCTTGCCGAGCGCGACGATCCGGCCGTCGCGGATCCCGACATCGGCCTTCACGATCCCCGAGTGGTCGAGCACGATCACGTTGGTGATGACGAGATCCGGCGCGCCCTGCGCGCGCGTCGTCGAGCCCTGCGCCATCGACTCGCGGATCGTCTTGCCGCCGCCGAAGACCGCTTCGTCGCCGCCGCGGCACCAGTCCCTCTCGGGGCTGATCCAGAGGTCGGTGTCGGCCAGCCGCACGCGGTCGCCGACGGTCGGGCCGTACAGCTGCGCATAGCGCTCGCGCTCCAGCGAGGTCACGCCGCGTCCTCCGCGCGCAATTGCAGCCCGGCGACCAAGCGTGCGCCGCCGAGCGCGACGAGCCCGACCGTGCGCGCGACGCCCGGCTCGAAGCGCACCGACGTGCCGGCCGGCACGTCGAGGCGGAAGCCGGCGGCGGCGTCGCGGTCGAAGCGCAGCGCCGCGTTGGCGTCGGCGAAGTGGAAGTGCGAGCCGACCTGCACTGGGCGGTCACCGTCGTTGATGACGTCGAGCGTGCGCCGCTCGCGACCCTCGGCCAGCGGCACCGGGCCGTCGCCGCCGACGACGACCTCGCCGGGCACGACGGCGGAGCGCGCGGCCGCGGCCACCGGCTGATGGATCGTCACCAGCTTGCGGCCGTCGGGGAAGGTCGCCTCGACCTGGATCTCGTCGAGCATCTCGGCGACCCCGTCCATCAGCTCCTGCGGCGCGAGCACGTGGCGGCCGTCGGCCATCAGCTGCTCGACGGTCGCGTCGCCGTCACGCGCCCGTTCGAGCACCCAGCACGACAGCAGCGCGACCGCCTCCGGGTGGTTGAGCCGCACGCCGCGCGCGCGGCGGTCGCGCGCGACCATCCCCGCGACCGACAGCAGCAGCTTCTCGACGTCCGACGGCGGCAGCTTCATACGGCCAGCAGCCGGCGCACGTGGCCGTCCTCCAGGCCGGCGGTGTCGCCGGCGTCGACGACACGGCCGCCGTCCATCACCGCGTACCGCTCAGCCAGCCGCAGCGCGAAGTCGACGTACTGCTCGACGAGCAGGATCGACAGCCCGGCGGTGCGCTTCAACTGCGCGATCGCGTCCTCGATCTCGAGGATGATCGACGGCTGGATCCCCTCGGTCGGCTCGTCCAGCAGCAGCAGCTTCGGCTGCGTCACGAGCGCCCGCGCGATCGCGAGCTGCTGCATCTGGCCGCCGCTGAGGAAGCCGGCGGGGCGGTCGAGCAGGTCCTTCAGCCGCGGGAAGAGGTCGAGTGCGTCGTCGATCCCGGATCTCGGCAGGTCCCGCCGCGCCTCCTGCACGACGCGCATGTTCTCCATCACCGTCAGCTGCGGGAAGCAGTCGCGCCCCTGCGGCACGAACGCGATCCCCGCTCGCGCGCGGTCGTACGGCCGCAGCTTCGTGATGTCCTGGCCGTCGAAGATCACGCGCCCGCGTCTGGCCTTCAGCAGCCCGACGATCGTCTGCAGCACGGTCGACTTGCCGACGCCGTTGCGCCCCATCAGGCAGCAGAGCCCGTTGCGGGGGACGCCGAGCGAGACGCCGAAGAGGACCGCGGTCGAGCCGTGGCCGCCGTCGACCGCCTCGACGCGCAGCAGGTCATCGGACCGCAGTCCGTCGGCGGTCGCGTCGACCGGCGCGGTCGCGGCGCTCACGAGACCACCTCCGCCGTGCCCGCGCCGCGCGCGTCGCGCGGGCGCCCGAGGTAGACCTCGCGCACCGTCTCGTCCTGCTGCACCTCGCTCACCGTCCCCTCGGTCAGGATCCGACCCTCGTGCATCACCGTCACGCGCGTCGCGAAGCGGCGCACGAAGTCCATGTCGTGTTCGATCACCAGCACCGTCGTGCCCTCGCCGGCGATCCGCTGGACCAGCTCGCCGGTGCGCGTCCGCTCCTCGCCGGTCATGCCGGCGACGGGCTCGTCGAGCAGCAGCAGCCGCGGCCCCTGGCACAGCACCATCGCGACCTCCAGCCATTGCCGCTGGCCGTGCGAGAGCGTGCCGGCCGGCGCGTCGGCGAGCGCGTCGAGCCCGACCGCCTCCAGCGCAGCGGTCACCTCCGGCGTCGTCCCGCGGCGGGCGCGCAGCAGCTTCGGCAGCGCCAGCCGGAAGCTGGCGGCGACGTCGACGTTCTCCAGCACGCTGAGCTGCTCGAAGACGGTCGGCGTCTGGAAGGTGCGGCCGACACCGCTGCGCACGATCTGGTGCTCGCGCCGCCGCACCAGCTCGTTGCCCTCGAAGACGATCGAGCCCGCGGCCGGCTTGACGAGGCCGGTGATCGCGTCGACGAGCGTCGTCTTGCCGGCGCCGTTGGGGCCGATCAGGAAGCGGATCTCGTTGCGCTCGACGGTCAGGTCGAGCCCGTCGATCGCGTGGAAGCCGTCGAAGACGACCTTCAGCCCGCGCACGGTCAGCAGCGGCTCGCTCATGCGACGACCTCCAGCTCTCTCTCCTGCGCTGGCTCGGGGGTGCGGGTGCGGCGCTTCCAGAGCGTCTTGATCCGCTCCTGCAATGCCTCCGAGACACCGGCCAGCCCCTTCGGCGCGAACGCGATCACAAGGATGAAGAGGGCGCCCTGCGCGTACAGCCAGCCGGACGGGAAGCGCTCCGACAGGTCGGTTCTCGCCCACGAGACGATGATCGCGCCGGCCGCCGCCCAGGCGAGCACCGTGCGGCCGCCGAGCGCGACCCAGATCACCATCTCGATCGAGGGCACGACGCCGAGCAGCGCCGGCGACATGATCCCGACGACCGGCACGTACAGCGCGCCGGCGAGCCCGGCCATGCCGGCCGCCGCCGAGTAGGCGACCACCTTCACGAGCGTCGGGTCGTAGCCGAGGAAGCGGACGCGGTCCTCGGCGTCGCGGCAGGCGATCAGCACCTTGCCGTAGCGGCTGCGCACGAGCTGGCGCGCGATCAGGAAGACGCCGAGGAAGATCGCGACGACGAACAGGTAGAGCGTGCGCTTGTCGGCCGGGTCGGCCAGTCTCAGCCCGAAGAAGCTCTGAAAGTTCGTCAGGCCGTTGGTGCCGCCGGTCAGCCCCTGCTGGCCGATCAGCACGATCACGAAGGCGGCGGCCATCGCCTGCGAGAGGATCGCGAAATAGGCGCCGCGCACGCGCTGGCGGAAGATCAGCGTGCCGAGCAGCGCGGCGACGACCATCGGGATCAGCACGCAGGCGGCGATCGCGAAGGCCGCGCTCTCGAACGGCTTCCACAGCGCCGGCAGCGACTCGACGCCGCTCCAGCTCATGAAGTCGGGCACGTCGAGGTTCTGCGCCGCCGCCTCCTCGAGCTTCATGTGCATGCCCATCGCGTAGCCGCCGAGGCCGAAGAACAGCCCCTGGCCGAGCACGAGCATGCCGCCCTGTCCCCACGCGAGGCCGATCCCGACGGCGATGATCGCCAGGCACAGGTATCTCGCCAGCAGCCCGAGGCGGAAGTCGTTCAGCAGCGCCGGCGCGACCAGCAGCAGCGTCGCGGCGGCGAGCGTGAAGCGGACGAGGAAGGCGGCGCGGCCGCTTCTTGCGGGGAAGAGCTTCGCCAGCGTGCTCATGCGAGCCCCCGGCGGCGCGTCACGACGAGCCCCTGCGGGCGGAACTGCAGGAAGACGACGATCAGCCCGAAGACGGCGGCCTTCGCCAGCGACGCGTCGGTCCAGTACTCCAGGTAGGCGTTGGCGACGCCGAGCGCGATCGCGGCGATGATCGCGCCGCGCAGCTGGCCGAGGCCGCCGACGATCACGACCAGGAAGGCGTCGATGATGTAGTTGGTCCCGAGCGTCGGCCCGATCGAGCCGAGCAGCGTGACGGCGACGCCGGCGACGCCGGCCAGCCCGGAGCCGATGAAGAAGGTGAGACGGTCGACGCGCGGGGTGCGCACGCCGCTGGCGGAGGCGAGGTCGCGGTTCTGCACGACGGCGCGCATCCGCCGCCCGGCCGGCAGCTTCGACAGGTAGAACCAGATCGCCACGAGCGCGACGACGACGAGGCCGATGATGAAGAGCCGCGTGTACGGCATCGAGACGCCGGCGAGCGTGATGCCGCCGTCGAGGAACGGCGGCGCCTTCACCTGCACGTTGGGCGCGCCGAAGATGTCGCGCGCGACCTGCTGCAGGATCAGCGAGACGCCCCAGGTCACCAGCAGCGTGTCGAGCGGCCGCCCGTGCAGGCGTCTGATCAAGGTGAACTCGAGGATCAGCCCGAGCACGCCGCCGACGAGGAAGGCGAGCGGCAACGCCAGCCCGAAGGCCAGCGTCGCCATGCTCGCCGAGAAGACCGACGTCTGCAGCACGTAGACCGTGTAGGCGCCGGCCATCACGAACTCGCCGTGGGCCATGTTGATGACGTTCATCTGCCCGAAGGTGAACGTCAGTCCCAGTGCGACCAGCAGCAGGACCGACGCGACGCTCAGGCCGATGAACAGCTGTGAGAGGAACACGTCCACGGCGAGCCGTCCCTCCTAGAGGCCTTCGGCCCAGTCGTAGGTTCTGAGGTAGGGATCCGGGGCGATCGGCCCGTCGGAAGCCCACACCTCTCTGATCTGGCCGTCCGGCTCGACGACGCCGATGCGGGCGGTCTTGAACAGGTGCTGGTTGACGTCGTCGACTCTGACTCTGCCCTCCGGCGCGTCGAACGTGAGACCTCTCGCGGCCTCCTTGACCTTCTCCGGGTCGGTCGAGCCGGCCTTCTCGGCCGCCAGCGCCCAGATGTGGACCTGCACGTAGCCGGCCTCCATCGGGTCGGAGGTGACGCGGTCGGCGCCGTATCTCGCTCTGAACGCCTCGACGAATCTTCTGTTCTCCGGCGTGTCGGTCGTCTGGTAGTAGTTCCACGCGACCGGGTGGCCGGCGACGTTCTCCGGCCCGATGCCGGCGACCTCCTCCTCGGCGACGGAGACCGACATGACGGGCATGTCTCTCGCCGTCACGCCCGCGCCCTTGAGCTGCTTGAAGAAGGCGACGTTGGAGTCGCCGTTGAGCGTGTTGAAGACGGCGTCCGGTCTGGCGTCCTGGAGCTTGGAGATCAACGTGCCGTACTCGGTGTGGCCGAGCGGCGTGTACTCCTCGCCGAGGATCTCGACGTCGTTGGCCTCCGCCCAGGCCTTGATCTCCTTGTTGGCGGTGCGCGGGAAGACGTAGTCGGAGCCGACGAGGAAGAGCGATCTCGCGCCCTGCTCCTTGAGGTACTCGAGGCCGGGGATGATCTGCTGGTTGGTCGTCGCGCCCGAGTAGAAGATGTACGGCGACTGCTCCAGCCCCTCGTACTGGACGGGGTAGAAGAGCAGCGCTCTGTTGCTCTCGAAGACCGGCAGCATCGCCTTGCGGGAGGCCGAGGTCCAGCCGCCGAAGGTCGCGGCGACTCTGTCCTCGGAGATCAGCTTCTGCGCCTTCTCGGCGAACGTCGGCCAGTCGGAGGCGCCGTCCTCTATGACCGGCTCGATCTGCTTGCCGAGCACGCCGCCCGCTCTGTTGATCTCCTCGATCGCGAGCAGCTCGGAGTCTCTGACGGTCACCTCGGAGATCGCCATCGTGCCGGAGAGCGAGTGGAGGATCCCGACTCTGATCGTCTCGCCGCCGGCGTCGGCGCTGGCCGTGCTGCCGCTCGTCTCCGCGTCGGATTCGGAGCTGCTGCTGCCGCAGCCTGCGATCGCCGCGGCCGCGACGATCGCGGCGACGAGGATCGCCAAGAGCCTGGTCAAACCCAGTCTTGCCATGGAACCCCTTCGGTTGTTCGCTGACGTACCTCGGCACCCGGTCCCAGATCCGGAGTGCTGAGGGTGCGCAGTCTCGAATACGCAACCGTTTCCATCTCCCTCCGGATGTCCAAACATCACCGTTCAGATGAGGGACCGTTGGCGTACGGCGCCGTGTGCGCGGGCGGCGCGCTACGTGCGTGCGGGATGCGGAGCGCGCCCGTTCACAGCCCGGCGACGGTCTTGCCGCCGGCCGTCTCCTACACTGGGCGCATGGCTTCGAAGCGGCAGATCCACGTCGGCGGCGTTCCGATCGGAGGCGGCGCGCCGGTCGCCGTCCAGACGATGACGAAGACCGAGACCGCGGATCTGACGGCGACGATGGCCCAGATCCGGCGCGTCGCGGAGGCCGGCGCCGACATCGTGCGCTGCGCGGTCCCGCGCGAGCAGGACGTCGAGGCGCTGCGGACGATCGTCAGAGAGTCGCCGATCCCGATCATCGCCGACATCCACTTCAACTACACGCTGGCGCTGAAGGCGATCGACGCCGGCGCCCACTGCATCCGCCTCAACCCCGGCAACATCGGCGGCCCCGACAAGGTCGCGCTGGTGGCCGAGAAGGCGAGAGCGGCCGGCGTCCCGATCCGCATCGGCGTCAACTCCGGCTCGCTGCCGAGACACCTCCACGCGCTCGAGCGCGAGAACAGCGTCGAGGCGCTCGTGACGGCGGCGGTGGAGTTCGTCGAGCTGATGGAGACGCTCGACTTCCGCGACTTCAAGGTCTCGATCAAGTCGACCAACGTGCCGAACACGATCGCCTCCAACCGCCTGCTGTCGGAGCGGATCCCGTACCCGCTGCACCTCGGCATCACCGAGGCGGGGACGAAGTGGTCGGGCTCGCTGAAGTCGTCGGTCGGCCTCGGCACGCTGCTCGCCGACGGGATCGGCGACACCGTCCGGATCTCGCTCTCGACCTTCCATGCCGAGGAGGAGGTCAAGGTCGCCTGGGAGATCCTCAAGGCGCTGCAGCTGCGCGAGCGCGGCCCGGTGCTGATCGCCTGTCCGACCTGCGGCCGCCTGCAGTTCGACATGGACACCGTCGTCGCCGAGATCGAGCGCCGCCTGGAGGCGTACAAGGACCCGATCGAGGTCGCCGTGCTCGGCTGTGCGGTCAACGGCATCGGCGAGGCCTCGCACGCCGACTTCGGCATCACCGGCGCCAAGAACGAGGGCCTGATCTTCTCGCGCGGCAGAGCGCTGCGGAAGGTCCCGCAGGAGCAGCTCGTCGACACCCTCTTCGCCGAGATCGACAAGTACGTCGCCTCCGGCAAGCAGCTCGACGTCGACGCCGCCGAGTCCGCCGAGGGCGCGGCCTGGCTGCAGGCGATCGAGGAGGAGAACGCGGGGGACATGACCCCGGAGCGGCTCGCGGCGCTGGAGAAGGCGGCCGCCGACGCCGTCGACTCGAACTCGCTGGAGGAGATGTCGGGCAGACTGCTCGACGTCGTCGCGGCGAAGGCGCGGTTGGACGAGGCCGCCTCACCCACAGCCGGTCGCCGCTTCACGCGCTCCTGACTCGTCCTCGACGCACCTGCCGGCGTCCTCGCCCCTCGAAAGGCTGGCGCCTTCCTTCGGGGCTGCGTCCTTGGCAGCCACGACGATGACTTCGCCAGGAGAATCTGGCGAGCTGGCCAGCCAGCCAGAACCTGCGCCTCGCGCCCGCGCGCTGGCGTAAGCTCGCGCCCATGCTCGTCCATGACCGTCTCGGCGACGGACCGCCGCTCGTCCTGATCCACGGGATCGGCGCCCGCCGCGGCGCCTGGGATCCCGTCGTGCAGCAGCTCTCCGCCGAGCGCGAGACGTTCGCGGTCGACACGCCCGGCTTCGGCGACTCGCCGCCGCTGGCGACGACCGGCCCGCTGACGATCGACAGCTACGTCGACGCCTTCGAGCAGTTCTTCGCCGACGCCGGCCTCGACAGACCGCACGTCGCCGGCAACTCGATGGGCGGCGGGATCGCGCTGGAGCTGGCGCGCCGCGGCGCGGTCGCGAGCGCGACGGCGCTGTCACCGATCGGCTTCTGGAACCGCCTCGAGTCGAGCTACAGCCGCGCCTCGCTGCTGCTGACCCGCTTTCTCGCCGTGCGCGCCGGCGGCCTGCTCAAGCGCGGCATCGGCAGCGCGGTCGGGCGGCAGCTGCTGCTCGGCCAGATGTACGGCCAGCCGGGCAAGATCGACCCGACAGCGGCGCGGCTCGACGTCGACAAGCTCGCCAGCGCACCGGCCTTCGACGCGACGCTGCCGGCGCTCGGCGCCTACCAGTTCGCCCACGGCGAGCAGCTCGACGGGGTCCCCATCACGATCGGCTGGGGCACCCGTGACCGGCTGCTCGTCTCACCGTCGCAGCCGCGACGGGCGCAGGCGCTGCTGCCGCACGCCCGGCACGTGCCGCTGGCGCGCTGCGGCCACCTGCCGATGGCCGACGACCCGCGCGCCGTCGCCGACCTGCTGCTGGTCGCGAGCGCCGGCTGAGCCGTTGAGCCGACCGAGCTGGCGCGCCGGCGCGCAGCTCCTGGGGACACCGCATCGTCACGGTCGCTGCCGGGTTAGCAGCTACAGTCCCCCGATCCTCGTACTCCCGTCGTGGCGCCGAAGACCAGTCGGCACCGTGGCGGTCATCCCCCGAAAGGACACACCGACGTGAAGCCCCGTCGCATGCTGGCCGCCGCCGTGGCGGGCCTGCTCCTCGCCGTCGCGCTGTTGGCCCCGGCGTCCAGCAGCGCGCTGGTCGCGGGCGTCGGCGACCAGAGCCCGTACCTGTTCGCCAACGACTACTTCAGAGCGATCGGCTCCGAGCGGACGCGCGTGATCGTCGCCTACGACGTCGCGCTGCGCAAGGACCAGAAGGCCGACCTCGGCGTCTGGATGGACGCGGCGGAGGCCGCCGACCAGGAGATCGTCGTCGCCTTCAACCCGCCGTCGACGATGTCGTGCCCGAACCTGAACGGCTCCAAGAGCTGCAGACCGGTCAGCTCGGCGAGCTTCACGAAGGCGTTCAAGGCGTTCCGCAAGGCGTGGCCGCGCGTCCGCATCATCCAGCCGTGGAACGAGGTCAACAACCTCACGCAGCCGACCGCGCACAGACCCGATGCCGTCGTCACCTACTACGACATCGTGCGCAGAAACTGCCGCGGCTGCACCGTGCTCGGCGCCGACATCCAGGACCTGCCGAACATGGTCACCTACACCAGAGCGCTGCTGGACAACTTCAGAAGACGCCGGATCGCGACGCCGCGGCTGTGGGGGATGCACAACTACACCGACACGAACCGCTTCGTGAAGGACGCCAACAGCAGCGTCCGCAAGTTCCTGAAGATCGTCCCCGGCAAGGTCTGGCTGACCGAGACCGGCGGCCTGTACCGCTTTCAGCCGCAGAACGCGCGCCAAACCTTCCGTCCCGACCTCAAGCGACAGGCGAGAGCGATGGACGCCGTCTTCAAGCAGGCGATCAAGTACCGCAGCCGGATCGACCGCGTCTACCTGTACCACTGGTTCGGCGCCTACAGCAACAACCGCTGGGACTCGGGCGTGCTCGACGTCACCGGCGCGCCGCGCCCCGTCTACAACACGCTGCTGAAGTACACGCGCTACTTCGGCTGAGGCGCGGGGAGGAGGTTCGCGGGCGGGGCCGGCCGGTAGGCTTCCCCGCCCATGACCCGTCTGAGCGCCTACCTCCTCCCGACCGAGAAGCAGGCCCCGGCTGACGCCGAGGCGATCTCGCACAAGCTGATGGTCCGCGCGGGGCTGATCCGACAGCTCGGCGCCGGACTGTGGACCTACCTGCCGGCCGGCTGGAAGATCCATCGCAAGGTCGAGGAGATCATCCGCCAGGAGATGGACGCGATCGGCGGGCAGGAGCTGCTGATGCCGTTGCTGAACCCGGCCGAGCCGTGGCGCCGCACCGGCCGCATCGAGATCGACGAGATCTTCAAGCTCAACGACCGCAAGGGCACCGAGATGGTGCTGGCGATGACGCACGAGGAGATCGTCACGACGCACGTGGCGCAGGTCGTGCGCTCCTACCGCGACCTGCCGCAGATCCTCTACCAGATCCAGGTCAAGGAGCGGGACGAGCCGCGTCCGCGCGCCGGGGTGCTGCGCACGCGCGAGTTCCGCATGAAGGACGCGTACTCGTTCGACCGTGACGAGGCCGGCCTCGACGAGAGCTACGCGAAGCACATCGTCGCCTACGACCGCATCTTCGACCGCTCCGGGCTGGAGTGGTACCGCGTCGAGTCGGACGTCGGCATGATGGGCGGCACCGCCGCGCACGAGTACATGGCGCCCTGCGCCGCCGGCGAGGACGAGGTCGCGCTCGCGCCCGGCTACGCCGCCAACGTCGAGGTCGCCAGCGGCGACCCGCAGCCGGTCGAGCAGCAGGCGCCGCTGCCGCAGCCGGTCGAGGAGCACACGCCCGGCTGCACCACCGTCGAGGACGTCAGCCGCCGCCTCGGCGTGCCGGCCGGCGCGGTGCTGAAGGCATACCCGGTGATCGCCTCGGGCCGCGGCCTCGTGCTCGTGCTCGTGCGCGGCGATCACCGCGTCAACGAGGTCAAGCTGCGCAACGCGCTCAGAACCGACGTGCGCCCCGCGACGCCCGACGAGTTCGCGACGAAGATCGGCCCCGCCGGCTTCATCGGCCCGGTCGGCGCCAACGCGCCGATCGTGCTCGACGACGCCGTCGGCGACGGTGGCTACGTGACCGGCGCCAACCGCGGCGACTTCCACCTGCGCGGCGTCGAGCCCGGCCGCGACTTCCCGTTCGAGCGCGCCGACGTGCGCGCCGTCGAGCCGGGCGACACGGTCGGCGGCCACCCGATCCGGATCGAGAAGGCGATCGAGGTCGGCAACATCTTCAAGCTCGGCACCAGATACGCGACCGCGCTCGGCGCGAGCTACCTCGACGAGAGCGGCAGACAGCACCCGGTCGTGATGGGCTGCTACGGCATCGGCCCGGCGCGCATCGTCGCCGCCGCCGTCGAGCAGTTCCACGACGAGGCGGGGATCTCCTGGCCGCGCGCGCTGGCGCCGTTCGACGCCGAGCTGGTCGTGATCGCCAGAGGCGAGACGGAGGAGCGCGTCTTCGCCGACAGGCTCTACGAGGAGCTGCGCGAGAGCGGCCTCGACGTGCTCTACGACGACCGCGACGCCGGCCCGGGCGAGAAGTTCGCCGACGCCGAGCTGCTCGGCGCGCCGGTGCGCGTGACGGTCGGCCGCCGCACGCTCGCCGGCGGCGAGCTGGAGGTGCAGGTGCGGCGCGGGCGCGAGAGACTGTCGCTGCCGCTGGAGGGCGCCGCGGACGCGGTCGCGGAGCTGTGGCGGAAGCTCCCGTAAACGGCGGGGGGAGTGCTGCCGGGTCGCCCGGCGGCGCGCCCGAGCCGCCCCCACGGAACAGACTCACGTTCAAACGCCTCTCCGGCCTCGACCGCTCCGGCCCGCCGCAGCCGGCGACGGTCGCCGGCGCGCCGCTGAACCCGTGGACGATCCCGAACGCGATCGGCTTCTTCCGCATCGCGCTGATCCCCGTCTTCCTCGTCGTCGCGCTGTCGACCGAGGACGGCGTCGGCTTCTGGCCCGCGTTCCTCTTCGGCGTGATCGGCTGGGGCGACTACGCCGATGGGATCGCCGCGCGCGTGACGCGCCAGTACTCGCGCCTCGGCGCGCTGATGGATCCGGTCACCGACCGGCTGCTGGTGATCTCCGGCGTGATCGTCTGCTGGAACTTCGAGCTGCTGCCGCGCTGGGCGATCGCCGTCCTCGTCGCGCGCGAGCTGGCGATGCTGGTGATCGCGCAGTGGGGGCTGCGGCACGGGATCGACCTCGCGATCAACTGGCCCGGGCGGCTCGCCGTCGCGCCGGTGATGGGCGGCCTCTTCTTCCCGATGTGCGGGCTGCAGACGCTCGGCGAGGTGCTGCTCTACATCGGGCTGGCGCTGGCGCTGACGGCGACCGTGCTCTACGTCCGCAGCGGCTTGGCGCAGCTGCGCGCACGCGACGCCGCGGGTGGACCCTCAAGCTCAACTTGAGCCCCAGCGCTGACGGGTCTATACTGGTGCGTCCCCGCCACGCGCGTCCTCGGAACGGAGCAACCTCAGTGATGGACACCTTCCCGGACCTCGGCTCCCTGACGGATCAGGAGCTGAAGGATCTCATCCAGCAGATGACCGAGGAGGAGATCGAGGTCTCCTACAAGCGGCGCATCCTGCACGGAAAGATCGACATCCTCCGGGCCGAGCTCGTCAACCGTCTGCGCAAGAAGCACGACAGCGGCGAGGACGTCATCTCGGGCGCGGACGTGGAGAAGCTGACCGACATCCTGTCGGGCCGAGTGCCTGGGCAGGAGGGAAGCTGACCTCCGTCGGCGAAGGAGAGGCCTGTGGCGCTCCACTGCCCTGAATGCGGCTTCGCCAACGCGGTCGGAGCGAACTACTGCCAGCGCTGCGGCGCGTTCCTGGCGACCTCTGAGCCTGCCTCCAGCGACGCGACGGCGACGTATCGCATCGGCGAGACCGGTGAGATCGAGCCGATCGAGCTGGAGGACGTCGTCGCGCGCGGCGCCGCGCTCGTGATCCGCTCCGGCGGCGGCCGCACCGGCGAGTCGTTCGTCGTCGACGGCGAGAAGCTGACGATCGGCCGCCGGCCCGACAGCGACATCTTTCTCGACGACGTGACCGTCTCGCGCGACCACGCGCTGCTGGTGCGGCGCGGCCGCGAGTGGTACCTCGACGACTGCGGCTCGCTCAACGGCACCTACGTGAATCGTGAGCGGATCGAGTCGCACAAGCTCGAAGACGGCGACGAGTTGCAGGTGGGCAAGTACAAGCTGGCGTATCTGTCCCGGTGACCCTGATGGCCTCGCAGATCCCTCACCCCGATGTCGAGCCTGCTGAACCGGCTGGCGCCGGTTCAGCCGCGGATTCGGTGGAATCGGCTGGCGCCGATTCCATTGCGGATTCGGCTGGCGCCGAAGCCGCGGAGGCCGCGACGACGACGAGCGCCCCGGCGCCCGCCGAGCCGAGACGACAGGCGCGGCAGAAGGCGCTGACGATCGGCGCCGTCTGCAAGGCGCTGAAGCAGGAGTTTCCCGACATCTCGATCTCGAAGATCCGCTATCTCGAGGACCAGAAGCTGCTGACGCCGCGCCGCACGCAGGGCGGCTACCGCGTCTACCAGCAGAGCGACGTGCAGCGCCTGCGCACGATCCTGCGGCTGCAGCGCGACGAGTTCCTGCCGCTGAGAGTGATCCGCCAGGAGCTTGCCGGCGGCCGCGCCGACGCCGAGCCCGTCCAGGGTCCCTCGAGACCGGACGTCCGCCATCTGCGCCGCACGGCGGTCGCGGTCAGAGGGCCCGGCGCGTCGTACTCGCTCGAGGACGTCGTCGAGGAGACCGGCGCCGACCCGAGACTGGTCTACGAGCTGGAGGAGTTCGGCGTCATCCGCGGCGAGCACCGCGCCGGCCAGCGCTACTACGACGACACCGACCGTGAGATCGTCCGCGCCGTCACCGAGCTGGCGAGATACGGCGTCGCCGGTCGCAACCTGCGCGTCTTCCGCACCTCCGCCGACCGCGAGTCGGCGCTGCTGCAGCAGATCCTCGCCCCGGCGCTGCGCTCGCGCAATCCCGAGCGTCGCAGAGAGGCCGTCGAGACGCTGGAGAACCTCGCCGCCGTCGCGACGTACCTCAAGCACCTGCTGCTGATCCGCGACCTGCGCAGAATCAGCGGCCCATAGCCGCCCGCGATGGAAGAAGGAGCCCCAGGCGAGTTCTTCCGGCCGAATCCAAGGCCTGAAGCCGCAGGATTTGGCGATCTGCGCGCCTACATCCGCGACATCCCCGACTATCCGAGGCCGGGGATCGTCTTCCGCGACATCACGCCGCTGCTGCTCGACCCGGGCGCGCTGAGCGCCGCCGTCGCGCGGATCGCCGCGTTCGCCTCCGCACGCGACGTGCAGTTCGTCGTCGCCGCCGAGGCGCGCGGCTTCATCCTCGGCGGCGCGCTCGCGCGCGAGCTGGGCGCCGGCTTCGTGCCAGCGCGCAAGCCGGGCAAGCTGCCGGCGAGAACGGTCAGCGCCGAGTACATCCTCGAGTACGGCGTCGACGCGCTGGAGATGCACGCCGATGCGCTCGCGCACGGCGCCAACGTGCTCGTCCACGACGACCTGCTGGCGACCGGCGGCACGGCGCGCGCGCTCTGCGATCTCGTCGAGCAGCTCGGCGGTCACGTCGTCGGCTGCGCCTTCCTCGCCGAGCTGAGCTTCCTCGGCGGGCGTGAGCGGCTGGCGCCGTTCGACGTCCACGCGCTCGTCGACTACCCGAGCGAGCGGGCGTAGCAGCGATGCCGACGACGCGCCTGACGCGCACGCTGCCGGCCGCGCCCGCCGCCGTCTGGCGCGTGCTCAACGATCCGTATCACCAGGAGCGCTGGTGGCCGCGCGTGCGGCGCGTGGAGGACGTCGACCTCGACCGCTTCACGCAGGTGCTGGCGACGCAGAGAGGCAAGGGCGTGCGCGCCGACTTCGTGATCCTCACGCGCGAGGAGGAGCGGCTGCTGGAGTGGGAGCAGCTGCTGGAGGGCTCGCCGTTCGAGCGGCTGATGGAGGAGGCGGTCACGAGCTTCACGCTCGCGCCCATCGACGCTGACGACGGCGTCGTCGCCACGAGTGTGACCGTCGAGCTGCGCCAGCGGCTGCGCGGCTGGTCGCGGTTGGCGCCCTTCCTCTTCAAAGGCGCTGCCAAGCGCCAGCTCGGCGAGGCATTGGACGGCCTCGCCAGCGCTGTCGCGCGCTGACACGCGGGCCGGGCGCCGGTCGCCGGCGGACGCCGACAGCTATCGTCCCCGTGGATGCACGTATTCGCCGAGCACAGGCGGCGGGCTCGGGGCCGCCTGTGGGATGCGGCGAACCTGCTGACGACGCCGCTGCTGCCAGACGACTTCCTCGGTCTCGTCAACCCGCTCTGGTCGAGCCGGCAGCCCGCCGGGCGCGTCGTCGCCGTCCGGCGCGAGACGGCCGACAGCGCCACGATCGCGATCCGCCCCGGCGCCGGCTGGCAGGAGCATCGCGCCGGCCAGCACGTGACGGTCGGCGTCGAGGTCGACGGCGTGCGTCACCAGCGCAGCTACTCGCTGACCTCACCGCCGCGCTCCGCGGACGGCTGCATCGCGATCACGGTCAAAGCGGTCCGCGACGGCGTCGTCTCCTCCCACCTCGTGCATCGCACGCGCCCCGGGGCGCTGCTCTTCCTCGGCGCGGCGAGCGGTGACTTCGTGCTGCCCGAGCAGCGTCCCGGCAGGCTGCTGTTCATCACCGCCGGCAGCGGCGTGACGCCCGTCATGGGGATCCTGCGCACGCTCGCGCGCGCCGATGCGCTCGGCGATGTCGCCGTCGTCCACATCGACCGCGACCCGCGCGGCGTGATCTTCGCCGGCGAGCTGCGCCAGCTCGCCGGGCAGCGCCGGCTGACGCTCCACGAGCACCACACCGGACGCCTCGGCCGCCCCTCCGCCGCGGAGATAGTCGGGCGCGTGGGGGACTGGCGCGAGCGCGAGACGTGGGCCTGCGGCCCCGGCGAGCTGCTGGACGGGCTGGAGGCCCACTTCAGCGCGAGCGGCGAGCGCGCTCGCCTGCGCACCGAGCGGTTCCACGCCCGCACGGCGGTCGCGACGAACGCGACGGGCGCCGCGGCGTCGGGCGGATCGATCACCTTCACGCGCAGCGGCGTCACGGTCGACGCTGACGGCGCCACGACGCTGCTCGCCGCCGGCGAAGCCGCCGGGGCGCTGCTGCCGAGCGGCTGTCGCGCCGGGGTCTGCCGCACGTGCGTCGGGCCGCTGCGCGCCGGTGTCGTGCGCGACCTCCGCAGCGGCACCATCAGCGGCGCGCCCGGCGACGTCGTGCAGACGTGCATCTCCGTCGCGGTCGGCCCGGTCGAGATCGAGCTGTGACCGTGCCCGCCGCAGCACCTCCCGCTCCGGAAGGGGCGACGGCGAACCCGATCGAGCGGTTGACGCCCGAGCAGCTCGACGCGATCGCACGCGAGTTCGACGCGATCCGTGAGGCGGTCCGCGCCGACCTCGGGGCACGCGACGCCGCCTACATCCGCCGCGTCGTCAACGTCCAGCGGATGCTCGAGGCGAGCGCGCGGATCCTGCTGATCGTGACGCGCTCCCGCGGCAGCGCGGCCGCCGCCACCGCGCTGCTGACCGTGGCCAAGATCCTCGAGAACATGGAGATCGGCCACAACGTCATGCACGGCCAGTGGGACTGGATGCGCGACCCGCGGATCCACTCGTCCACCTGGGAGTGGGACGCGGTCTCCACCGCGCAGTCGTGGAAGCACGCGCACAACTATCAGCACCACACGTACACGAACGTGATCGGCAAGGACCGCGATCTCGGCTACTCGGCGATCCGGGTGCATCCCGACCAGCCGTGGCATCCGGTCTACCTGCTCCAACCGGTCTACGCGGTCGCGCTCGCGTTCATCTTCGAGTGGGCGATCGCGATCTACGACATGGAGCTGGACGCGGTCGGCAGAGGCACCAAGCCCGCCGCCGAGGCGCGCAGGGAGGTGCGCGCGTTCGCGCGCAAGGCCGGTCGCCAGTTCGCGAAGGACTACGTGCTGTTCCCCGCGCTGTCGGGGCGCGCGGCCCGGCGCACGCTGCTGGCCAACCTGACCGCGAACGTCACGCGCAGCGTCTGGACGCACACGATCGTCTTCATGGGCCATCTGCCGGAGGGTGCCGAGACGTTCACCGAGCAGCAGTTGGAGGACGAGTCGCGCGGCGCCTGGTACGTGCGTCAGCTGCTCGGCTCCTGCAACCTCGACGGCAGCCGGCTCTTCCACCTGATGAGCGGCCACCTGTCGTTCCAGGTCGAGCACCACCTCTTCCCGGATCTCCCGAGCAACCGCTATCCCCAGATCGCCGGTCGCGTGCGCGCGGTCTGCGAGCGCCACGGTCTGCCGTATGCGAGCGGCCCGCTCGGCCGCCAATACCGCTCGGTCGCGAAGAAGGTCCTGCGCTTCGCGCTGCCGTGACGTGCGCCCTCGGCCGGCGCGCGTGAGGAGTGCAGGTCTCCTGCGGCTGAGCAGCAGCAGACCTGCAGTCCTCGTCGCTTCTAGCTCGCGAGGCTCGCGTCGAGCGTGATCTCGGGGACGCCGGCGAGCGCGCGGCTGACGGGGCAGCCCTTCTTCGCTCCCTCGGCCGCCTCCTTGAAGCCGGCGTCGTCGAGGCCCGGCACGACGCCGACGACGGTCAGCGCGATCGCCGTGATCGTCGGCACGCCGTCGACCGGGCGCAGCGTCACGACCGCTCTCGTCTGGACCGAGTCGACCGGCGTGCCGGCGCTCGCGAGCGCGTTCGACAGCGCCATCGAGAAGCAGGAGGCGTGCGCGGCGGCGATCAGCTGCTCCGGGTTGGCGCCGGGGCCGTCCTCGAAGCGCGACTTGAACGAGTAGTCGCCGCTGATGCTGTCACCGGCGGTGAAGGTGCCGGCGCCGGATCTGAGGTCGCCCTTCCACTCAGCGGTTCCTCTTGCGGGCATGTCGTGCTCCTTGGGATCGGTGGGACGTGCGCGGCGAAGCCTACGACGCCGCGCGCCAAGAGCGGGCCTACCCCGTTCTGTTGACTCTGATCGTGCCCTGGAGCACGATCGACGCCGGTCTCGCCGGTGCCTCTCTGGCATCGATCGACTCCTGCGAGATGACGATCTGGTTGAACTGCGCGGTATCTCTCGGCAGCGGCGCGCTGACCGTGAATCTCTGGTCTCTGCCGACCTGGCCGGGGAAGTAGCCGAGGAAGCGCGCGCTCCCCGTGTCGGCGTTGCGCAGCCACGTCGCGTAGACGTCGTCGGCGCCGTTGGCCGGGATTCCCTCGACCTGCACGGCGACGACCGGTCTCTCGTCTCTGAGCAGGATGAAGGCGATCCCGATCGGCGTCTCGCCGCCGCCGGGCGCTCTCAGGTTGACCTGCTGCAGGATCGTCGTGTCGTCGGTGGCGGCGCCTCTGCCGGCGGTCGTTCTCGTCGCCTGCGTCTGCGCCGCCGTGGGGGTCGAGGTCGTCGGCTCGTCGTCGTCCCCGCCGCCGTTGATGAGGATCACGAGCACGACGACGATCAGCACGGCGACGCCGGCGATCAGCAGCGCGCCGCCGAGCTTGGAGGAGCGCCGCGGCTCCGGCGCGCGGCGGCTCGGAGCGGGGGCGGGGCGGGGCGGAGGCGGAGGCGGAGGCGCATCCTGCTTGGGCTCAGCCGGCGGCGGCGCGGCGCCGTTGCGGGCGGCGGCCGGCAGCTCCGGGAGGGCGCCGCTGGCGAAGGGGGCGAGCTGCTCGTGCAGGGCGCGCGCGAAGCGGCGCGCGGCACGCGAGTCGGACAGGTGCTGGAGCGTCTCGGCGCGCGCGTCGTCGTCCTGCTGGCCGAGCAGCCAGTCGCCGATCTGGGCGCGGCGCTCGTCCGACAGGGCGGCGCCGGCGCCGGCCGGCGCGAGCGCCTCGAGGCCGGCGTGGGCACGGGCGCGCACGGCTGCCTCGTCGATTCTCAGCAGACCTGAGAGATCGGCGTAGCCGCGGCCCTGCTTGAGGATCAGCTGGAGGACGGCGCGCTGGTCCGGGGGAAGCGTCTCGATGGCGCTCATTCGAACCGAAGCCTACTATCGTCCCGCCGCGTGAGCCTCAGACCGCTGCCCCCCTTCGAGCAGGGCCTCGACAGTCTCTTCGGCTACGAGGAGCTGCTGTACGGCGACGGGGAGATGCGCGCGCGCATACCCGTCAGAGCCGAGCTGCTGCAACCGTTCGGCCTCGTCCACGGCGGCCTCTACGCCGCCGTCGCCGAAACGCTCGCCTCGATGGGCACCTACCTCGGCGTCCACGAGCAGGGGATGCACGCGATGGGGCTGTCCAACAGCACCAGCTTCCTGCGCCCGATCACCGCCGGCAACGTCCACGTCCACGCGAGAGCGTTCCACCGCGGCCGCACGACGTGGCTGTGGGACGTCGAGATCAGCGACGACGCCGGCAACCTCTGCGCCGTCACGCGGATGACGATCGCGGTGCGGCCGCCGCGTGCGGAATCCCGCGGCTAGACGCCTCGGATTCCGCCGCGAGAACTCGCTGGCGCTCCTTCTCGCCCTTCACACATAGCGCCGCGCCTCGACCGCCAGGTGGAGCGTCAGCAGCTCGGTCGGGTCGGAGAGATCGACGCCGAGCAAGCGCTCGATTCGCTCGATGCGGTGATAGAGCGCCTGGCGGTTGAGGTGCAGCGCGCGCGCCGTCTCGGCCTTGCGGCCGGCGTTGGCGCAGAGCGCCTCCAGCGTCGGCAGCAGCGCATGTCTGCGTCTGCGGTCGTGCTCGATCAGTGGCCCGAGGCGGCGCGTCACCAGCGCCGCCAGCTCGCGGTCCTCGCGCCAATGCCACAGCAGCCGCTGCAGCTCCAGCGCGCGGGCGTCGTGCCAGGCCGCGGCGGGCAGCGGCGCGGCGCTGGCGGCGCCGTCGGCGGCCAGCCGCAGCTCCGGGCCGGCGCCATCCCAGTCGGCCG
>NZ_JAWSTH010000061.1:0-38369 GCF_033542075.1 Conexibacter stalactiti | reverse complement strand
GGTCCGCGGCGCGGCGGCGACGGCGGTGCCGGCGCCGCGGCGGGTCGCGAGGTAGCCCTCGGCGGTCAGCTGCGCGTACGCCTCGACGACGACCCCGCGCGAGACGGCGAGCTGCTGCGCCAGCTCGCGCGTCGCCGGCAGCCGCGTGCCGGGCCGCAGGCGGCCGTCGCGGATCCGCTCCCGCAGCTGCTGCTCGACCTGCGCGTGCAGCGGCGTCGCCCCAGCGCCGCCGCGGCGGTCGAGCGTCAGCAGCAGCTCCACGTGTGGTCCTCTTGAGCGTCGGTCGATTGGCCCTGTCGGAAGGTCCGCATCGGTCGTACCGTACCGCTGGCATCGATCAGACCAAAACCTGGAGGGCGACATGGCTGATACGGATGAGATCACCGTCATCGGGGGCGGGATCGCGGGCCTGGTGGCGAGCATCGCGTGCGCCGAGGGCGGCGCGCCGGTGCGGCTGCTTGAGGCGCACGACCAGCTCGGCGGGCGGGCGCGCACCGCCGACGGGCCGTACCGCACGAACTTCGGACCGCACGCGCTCTACCTCAACGGCACCCTCGTGCCGTTCCTGCGCGAGCGCGGGCTGATGCCGCCGGTCGTCAGCCCGGCGATGAGCGGCCTCCGCTACCACCGCGGCGGAACGGTGCGGCGGACGCCGCCGGCTGCCTTCGCGCGCGCCGTCGTGCGCATGTGGCCGGTGCGCGAGGCGCCGCACGACCGCTCCTTCCGCGACTGGGCGAGCGACCGCGTCGGCGCCGACGGGGCCGACATGCTCTCGCGCGCGGCCGGCGTCTTCACCTTCCACCACGACCCCGGCGAGCTGTCGGCGGCGTTCGTGTGGGAGCGCTGGCGCCAGTCGCTGCTCGACCAGCCGTCGAAGGCGCGCTTCCCGGTCGGCGGCTGGAGCGCCGTGGTGGAGCGGCTGGAGGCGGCCGCCCGCGAGCGCGGCGTGCGGATCGAGACCGGCGTGCGCGTCACCGAGCCGCCGCCGGCGCCGGCGATCGTCGCGCTCGAGCTGAGCGACGCGCGCACGCTGCTCGGCGACGAGCGGCTCACCTGGCCGAGCGCCCGCGCGCTGATGCTCGACCTCGGACTGCGAACCCGGTCCCGCCCAACCGACGCATGGGTGATCTGGGACCTCGACGGCTCCGGCTGGGTCGAGCGCTACACGGCCAAGGACACGACGCTCGCGCCGGACGGCGAGCAGCTGGTGCAGGCGCAGATCGGGATGCGGCCGGGCGAGTCGCCGGAGGCGGCCGAGGAGCGCCTCGGCGCGGTGCTCGACGGTGGTCTGCGCGACTGGCGCGACCGCGTGACGTTCCGCCGCCGCAGCGTCTTCGACGGCCGCAGCGGCGCGCTCGACCTGCCCGGCACGAGCTGGCAGGACCGCCCCGCGGTCGACCGCGGCGGCGGTATCTTCCTCGCCGGCGACGCGGTCGCGGCGCCCGGCCTGCTGAGCGACCCGTCCGTCACGACCGCGCTGGAGGCGGCGCGCGGCGCGCTCGCGTGGGCGGGCGTCGACGCGGGCGCGACGAGCGCGAGCGCGGCGGTCGCGAGCGGGTAGGCGCTAGGCCGGCTTGCGCGCGGCGATCAGCAGGTTGTAGAAGATCGCCGCGGGCAGGCGACCCTCGAGCAGCGTCTCGTCGAGCTTCTGGAAGGCGAGGTAGCCGCGATAGGCGTACTGCCGCCAGCCCCACGGCACGTCCTGGGGCTCGGCGGTCGCCTCCAGCACGCGGTTGGTCCAGCCGAACCAGTTCGCCGTCAGCTCCTCGCCGCGCACGTCGACGTCGGCGAAGCCGGCCGCGCGCGCGACGTCGGCGAGATCGCCGGGGGAGAAGGCGTGGATGTCGACGAACTGCTCCAGCCTGTGGTCCTCGTGGTGGCCCTGCGAGCCGCCGTGGCCGTTGCCGAGCGCTCCCGCCGGGCGCGCTCTCATGACCCAGCGCCAGGCCGGCGCGACCGCGCCCGCTCCGCGCTTGGGGATCTGCGCGATGCGGTCGCCGTAGCGCGACGGCTCGCCCGCGAAGACGACCGTTCCGCCCGGTCTCAGCACGCGCTCGAACTCGCGGAACGCCTGCGCCAGGTCGGGCAGGTGATGGAGCACGGCGTGACCGAGCACGAGGTCGAAGGAGGCGTCCTCGAACGGCAGCGTCTCGGCGCCGGTGACGACCGTCTCGACGTCGAGCCCGAGCCGCTGCGCGTTGCCGCGCAGCGTTTCGATCATGCCCGGCGAGATGTCGGTGCAGGTCGCCTTGCCGATCACGCCCGCCTGCAGCAGGTTGAGCGAGAAGTAGCCGGTCCCGGAGCCGATCTCCAGCGCGTGCTCGAAGCCTTCGTCGAGGCGCTTGCCGAGCACCTTGCGCAGCTTCATCAGCACCTGCTGCTGGCCGGGTTCGCCGAAGTCGATGCCCCACTTGGCGTCGTAGCTGTCGGCGGCGACGTCGTGGTACTTCTCGTTGACGACGCGGATGTCCTCGGCGGTGCTTGGAGCCTCCATAGGCCGCGGGAGTCTACGCTGTCGCTCTTCATGGAGACCGCATACGTTCAGTCGAACCAGCCCGAGGGCGTGCCGCCGCTTTCGCTCACCGGCGAGCGCACGCTGCCCGACGTGCCGGAGGAGAACTACTGGTACCGCCGGCACCTCGCGGTCTACGAGTGGATCGCCGCGCAGACGCGCGACCTGCGGGTGGTCGACATGGCCTGCGGCGAGGGCTACGGCAGCGAGGTGCTGTCGCGCACGGCCCGCAGCGTCGTCGGCGTCGACGCCAACCCGGAGGCGCACGAGCACGCGCGGCTGCGCTACGTCGCGCCGCACCTGCGCTTCGCGCGCGACCTCGTCGAGCGCTTCGCGGAGGAGTGCGACGCGGTCGTCTTCCTGCAGACGATCGAGCACGTGCAGAACCCGGGCGAGATCCTCGAGCACTTCAAGGCGATGCTGGCGCCGGGCGGGGCCGCCTTCATATCGACGCCGAACCTGCTGACGCTCGCGCCCGAGGGGGCGGAGAAGTCCGACAACCCATGGCACGTGAAGGAGTACCGCGCCGAGGAGTTCCGCGCGCTCTGCGCCGCGCACTTCCCGCAGGTCGAGCTGCACGGCCTCTTCCATGCGCGCAAGCTGCGGGTGCACGAGCTGGCGATCAGACGGCTCGGCTGGGACGCCGTGCACAAGCGGCTCGGCGTCACGAGAGCGTTCTACGACCGCTTCACGCCGGCGATCGCGGCGAGCGACTTCGCGCTGCGCCGCGGCGACGACCACGCGCTCGCCGGCGCGCTCGACTTCGTCGCCGTCTGCCGCACCTGATGGCGGCGGCGAGCGACCGCGGCGAGCTGGCGCTCGTCCTCCACACGCACATGCCGTACGTCGAGGGCTACGGCACGTGGCCGTTCGGCGAGGAGTGGCTGTGGGAGGCGATCGCGACCTGCTATCTGCCGCTGCTGGAGCTGCTCGACCGCCGCGGCGGCGACGTGACGCTGTCGCTGACGCCGGTGCTCGCCGACCAGCTCGCCGCGCCGGGTCTCGCCGACCGCTTCGCCGCCTTCCTGCGCGACGTGCGCCGCGAGACGCACCGGATCGACGTCGCCGGCTGCCGCGAGGCCGGGCGCGAGGAGTGGGCGGCCGAGCTGGAGCGCGCCGCCGGCGACTACGAACGCGCGCTGGCGCGCGTGGAGGCGCTGGAGCGCGACGGCCGCGGCCTGCTCGGCGCCTTCGCGCCGCATGCCGCCTGGACCTCGTCGGCGACCCACGCGGTGCTGCCGCTGCTGGCGACCGACGCCGGCGTGCGCCTGCAGCTGGAGACGGGGATCGCGTCGCACCGGGCGCGCTTCGACGGTCCCGCGCGCCCGGCCGGCGGCCCGCCCGCGGCCGGCGCCGCCCCCGCGAACCCCGCGCACGAATGGCGCGGCGGCTTCTGGCTGCCGGAGTGCGGTCACGCGCCGTGGCTCGATCCGCTGCTGGAGGAGGCCGGCGTCCACGCCGTCTGCGTCGACCTGACCGACGTGCTCGGGCGCGGCTCGACGGCGCAGCTGGCGCCGCTGCAGAGCGCCGACGGCCCGCTGCTGGTGCCGATAGACCGCGCGACGATGGAGCTGGTCTGGAGCGACGACGGCTATCCGGCGCACGGCCTCTACCGCGACTACCACGCCTTCACGGTCCATCACCATCGCGTCTGGTCCAACGCGGGGGAGACCTACGACCCCGCGGCGGCGCGCGCCCAGGCGCGTCGCGACGCCGCCGACTTCGTCGCGCGCACGATCGCCCGCCTCGACGCCGGCGCCGCCGCCCTCGGCCGTCCGGCGCTGGCCGTCTGCGCCGTCGACACCGAGCTGCTCGGCCACTGGTGGTACGAGGGGATCGACTGGCTGGAGGCGGTGCTCGACGAAGCCGCCGCGCAGGGCCTGCGGATCGCCCACCTCGACGACGCGCTCCAGCGCCACCCGGCGGTCCCCGTCGCCGAGGCGCTCGCCGCCGACCTCCCGACCACCACCTGGGGCACGCCGCGCGACCTCTCGACCTGGGACGCGCCGCGCGTCGCCGACCTCGCCTGGCAGGCGCGCGCGCTGGAGCTGCGCACGCTCGGCGGCACCGCCGCGCAGACGCCCCCGAGCCCGCGCGCGCTGCGCGAGCTGCTGGCCGTGCAGGCGAGCGACTGGGCCTTCCAGGTCACCCGCGAGCTGGCCGGCCCCTACCCGCGCGAGCGCGCCGCCGGGCACGCCGCGGCACTGGAGGCGGCGCTCGCCGCCGGGGCCGATCCGCGCGACGACGGCGCCGTCCGCAACCTCGCCCCGCACTTGCCGCGCTGACCGCCGCGGCGGCGATCTGAACCCGGTGGCGTCCGGGCCGACCTGCTGCACTAGACTCCTCGCCGCCGGCTTCCCCTGGCCGGCGAGCCAGTCCGCATGGCAGCCACCCGCGTCCTCATCCTCTCCTGGGAGTACCCACCGCTGATCGAGGGTGGGCTCGCGCGGCATGTCCGCAAGCTCTCCGAGCAGCTCGTGGCGCGCGGCGTCGAGGTGCACGTGCTGACGCGCGGCGACGCGCGCGGCCTCGCCGAGCAGGAGATGGACGGCGTCTTCGTGCACCGCGTCAGCGAGCCGCGCAAGCCGGCCGACCTCGACGAGTTCGTCAGCTGGATCGAGCAGATGAACGGCGACATGGTCGCGGCCGGGCTGGAGCTGGGCGCGCGGATGACCTTCGACCTCGTCCACGGCCACGACTGGCTGGTCGCGCAGGCCGGCGACGAGCTGTCGCGCCGGCTGCGCACGCCGTGGGTCGTGACGATCCACGCGACCGAATACGGGCGCCACCAGGGCTGGGTCGACAAGCACCCGCAGTCGCACATCCACGGCGTCGAGACGTGGATGGCGAACAAGGCCGACGCGGTCATCACCTGCTCGCACTACATGCGCGACCACGTCTCCGACATCTACGGCCTCGACGATCAGCGCGTGGCGGTGATCCCGAACGGGATCGACCCGCTCGACCTGCAGCCGGTCGAGGACCTCGACGCGCTGCGCGGGCGCTTCGCGCAGCCGCACGAGCGGCTCGTGCTGCTGGTCGGCCGGCTCGTCTACGAGAAGGGCTTCCAGATCGCGCTGGAGGCGCTGCCGGGCGTGATCGAGCGACTCGGCGACGTGCGCTTCCTCGTCGCCGGCTCCGGCACCGCGGAGACCGAGCTGCGCGAGCAGGCCGACAAGCTCGGCCTGCTGGAGCACGGCACCTTTCTCGGCTGGATCGGCGACGACGTGCTGCACTCGCTCTACCGGATCGCCGACCTGACGGTCGTGCCGAGCATCTACGAGCCGTTCGGCCTCGTGGCGCTCGAGGCGATGGCGTCGGGCTGCCCGACGATCGTCGCCGACACCGGCGGCCTGCGCGAGGTCGTCCCGAACGAGAACGTCGGCCTGCGCTTCCGCTCGCGCGACCCCGGCTCGCTGGCGGCGATGATGGAGCGCGTGCTGTCCGACGAGCCGCTGCGCGAGCAGCTGATCGCCGAGGCGAGCGAGCACGTGCTCAGCTTCGACTGGGCCGACATCGCGCGCCAGACGGCCGAGGTCTACGGCGAGCTGCGCCGCGGCCTCGCCGTCTGAACTGGCGACTACCGCTTCAACGTGACCGTCAGGCGCAGCGACCCCGTCGCGCCGCTGCCGTACGTCGCTCTGCCGGCGACGGTCAGCACGACGCTCTTCTGCTTCGCGAGCGCCTTCGCGAGCGCGCGCGACAGCGTCAGTCTCACCGTCACTCTGCCGTTGCCGGCGACGGTCGCGCTCGCGACTCTCGTCGACTTCAGCTTCAGCTTCTTCGCGAGCGCTCTCGGCAGCGTGGCCGTCAGCGTCACTCTGCAGGCGCCGTCGCAGGTGACCGGCAGCGACAGCGTGCGCTGCTTGGCGAGCGCGCCCAGCTTCGGCGCTCTGGCCGGGGCCGCAAGTCTCGGCGCCGTGAGCACCGGCGGTCTCTCGACCGGCGGTCTCGGCGGGTCATACGGCGGCGGGGGCGGCGGAGGCGGCGGCGGGGGCGGCGGGGGCGGAGGCGGTGGCGAGTTGCCGGGCCCGAAGTCGGGACCTCTGCCGCCGGCGATCAGCAGTCTCGGCGTCACGCCCGTCAGCGAGCAGTCGGCGTTGACCTTCGCCGACCAGATCCCGTCGGCCTCCTCCCACACCAGCTGCGTGCCGTCGGGCGCGAACGAGGGGTCGGCGAACTCGCCGGCCGGTCCGTTGAGCTCGAAGCAGCCGGCCGGTCTCGTGCCGGGGATCCCGCCGGCCGTTCTGTAGACGAAGATCTTCTCCTTCGGCGGCGTGCCGCCGTTGTCGGCGGCGACGGTGAAGGCGATCTTCGAGCCGTCGCGCGTCGCGGTGGCGTCGAACAGGTCGATGCCGGCGCCGCCGCTGAACCAGTAGGCCGGGCCCTCGGCGGTGACCGACAGCGCCGACCAGGTCGCCACGCGGGCGATGTCGTCGCGCGCGACCAGCTTGTTGTCGTCGACCCAGCTGCCCTCGAGGTCGTTCTGCATGTAGCCGAGGTCGTGCAGTCTGGTCTCTCTGGCGGTCCAGGCGAGCTGGCCGCCCTCGCCCCACTGTCTGAATTCGCACTGAATCTGCACGAGCGGGCAGGGGGTCGTGTCGACTCTGTGCTGGTAGTTCCAGGTGTAGAGCACCTTCGTCCCGTCGGGCGAGACGTCGATGTCGCGCGGCAGCCCCCAGTTGGAGTGGTCGAGCGCGACCGTCCGCACGTCGCTGAGCACGGCGCCGGCCGCTGAGACTGCGCGGATTCTCTTGCCGTGCAGCGCGACGAGCGTGCCGTCGTCAGCCTGCGAGACGGACGTGTATCCGCCGCCGCTCGTCACCTTTCTCTGGCCGGTTCCGTCGGGATAGGCGAGCCAGAGGTCGCCGTCCTTCACGTAGGCGATCGAGCCGGCGCTGGCCGGCACGGCCGGCAGCAGCACCGCCAGCGCGGTCGCCAAGAGGATTCGTCGCATCCCGCGAAGGTATGGCCGCGTCCCGCACGCGACTTCGGAGGAACTTCCCCCGCCCTTCCCTCCAAGGTGCAGGACCGGGTCGGCGGAAGGTCTAGTCGATCAACCGCACGCGCAGCCGCCAGACCGCCACGCGCCACGTGATCAGCGCGAAGCCGACGAGGAAGGCGAGGTGGCCGAGGTCGGGCCACGGGTCGATCCCCATCACGACGAGGTCGCGCACGAGCTGGACGCAGTGGTAGAGCGGGTTGATCTGCGCGATCACCTGGATCGCGTCGGGCAGCCCGTCGATCGGGAAGAAGGTGCCGGCGATCAGGAACAGCGGCGTCAAGAGGCCGCTCTGGACGTAGCTGAAGTTGTCTATCGAGCCGGCGATCGCGGCGATCGCGACGCCGAAGCCGGCGAAGCCGGCGCCGGTGATGAAGCAGACTATGGGGACCAGCAGCGCCGTCCACTTCGGCGTCAGCCCGAAGACGATCGCGACCAGCAGCGGCGCGTTGCCGTAGACGCCGGCGCGCAGGCCGATCCAGAGGATCTCGGAGGTCGCGATCTCGTCGACGTCGACCGGCGCGGCGAGGAAGGCGTCGTACGTTCTCTGGAAGCGGTACTTGATGAAGGTCCCGAACATGGCCGGGAAGACCGACGAGAACAGCACGGCGGTGGCGACGATGCCGGTGCCGATGTACTCCTTGTAGTCGAGCCCGTTGACGGTCGAGACGAGCGCGCCGAAGCCGAAGCCGAACGCGAGCAGGTAGATCGTCGGGTCGACGATCGAGGAGAAGGTCGTCGTCTTCCAGTAGCGCGTGAAGATCGTCGCGTCGCGGCTCATCACGCCGAAGACGGCGGCCGGCTCGATCCGCCGCATGCGACGGCGCCGCTTCGGGCGCGGGACGACGGCAGCGTCGGCGCTCATTCGATCTCCTCGCCGGTCAGCATCACGAACGCATCTTCCAAGGTCGCCGCGCGGCGCTCGCCGTCGGGCAGCGCGCCGTCATGGCGCTCGGCGTGCAGGATCGCCAGCGCCGGGCCGGAGCGGCGCGTCATCCAGCCGTACTCCTCCGCCTGCTGTCTCAGCTCCGCCAGCCGCGCCGGCGGGCCGTAGACCTCGTGCACCTGCGCGCCGGCGTGCTCGCGCACCAGCTCCGACGGCTTGCCCTGCGTGACGATCTTCCCCTTCGCCATCACGGCGACGGTGTCGGCGAGCCGCTCCGCCTCCTCGATGTAGTGGGTCGACATCAGCACGGTCGTGCCCTCGCTGCGGAGGTTGTCGATCAGCGACCACAGCTCCTGGCGCACCTGCGGGTCGAGCCCGACGGTCGGCTCGTCGAGCAGCACCAGGCGCGGCCTGTGGACAAGGCCGCGCGCGATCAGCAGCCGCCGCCGCATGCCGCCGGAGAGCAGGTCGACGCGCGTGTCGGCGCGGTCGTTCAGGTTCGCTATCGAGAGCGCGCGCTCGACGGCGGCGGCGCGGTCGCTCTTCGGCACGCGGTAGAGGCGCGCGAAGACGGTCAGGATCTGGCGGCAGCTCAGCTCGACGTCGAGGTTGTCGAGCTGCGGCACGACGCCCATCTCCGCCCGCGCCTGCTTCGACGCGTCGGGCAGCGAGAAGCCGAGCACGTGGATCGTGCCCTCGTCGGCGATCGCCTGCGCGGTCAGCATCCGCATCGTCGTCGACTTGCCGGCGCCGTTGGGGCCGAGCAGGCCGAGGCAGATGCCGCTGGGGACGTCGAGGTCGAGCCCGTCGACCGCGGTCACGGTGCCGAAGCGCTTGACGACGCCGCGCAGCTCGATTGCCGATTCGCTCATGTCAGGACCATCGCATCTGGCGCGGGGCTTCGCGCCGCCGCAGCTCGCGCGCGGGCGCGCCGGCGACGACGGCGTCGGCGGCGACGTCGCGTGTGACGACCGAGCTGGTGCCGACGATCGCGTTGTCGCCGACGGTGACGCCGCGCAGCAGCGCCGCGCCGTAGCCGATCCAGACGTTGTTGCCGACGCGCACGTCGCGCTTGTAGATCCCCTGCAGGCGGATCGGCCGCTCGACCTCGACGACGCCGTGGTCGAAGTCGATCAGCATCACGCGGTCGGCGACGATGCACTCGCGTCCGATCGAGACGTGCTGGTAGGCCGAGATCGTGCACTCCTGGCCGAGCACGGTCTTCGCGCCGATCCGCACCTCGCCCTCGTGCGCGCGCACCTTCGTGCCGTGGCCGAGCCACGACCAGCGGCCGAGCACGACCTTCGCGTCCTTGCCGATCTCGAACGTGACGCCGGGGCAGACGAACGCGAGGCCGTCGGTCTGCAGGCGGCCGCGCCAGCGCAGCTTCAGCCACGCCAGCCGCGCGATCAGCAGCGCGTAGCGGTGGTTGAGCATGCCGTTGCGGCGCATGAAGCGCAGCAGCGCGCGCGGTCCACCCGAGAGGGGCGGCGGCTCTCCTCGCAGCTCGAAGGTGGGGACGTCGGCGTCGGTCGGCGCCGTCACAGGCTCCATCCTCGCGCACGTTAACAGCCGGCCGGTCGCGGCCGCCCCGCCGCCTGCGACCGGGTCCTCCCGGGTGGCTCGCCTGCCATCATCCGCGGTCGGATGGCGCCGGATGAACGAACGCTCGCCGAGCGGCTGCTGGCTGGCGACAAGCGCGCGCTCGCACGCGCGATCACGCTCGTCGAGGACGACCGTCCCGAGGGCTGGGAGCTGGTCAGAGCGGTCTACCCGCACACCGGCAGAGCGTCCGTGATCGGCTTCACGGGGCCGCCCGGCGTCGGCAAGTCGACGTTGCTGGGGGCGCTCACGAGAGCCGAGCGCGAGCGCGGCCGCACGGTCGGCGTGCTGTCGATCGACCCCTCCTCGCCGTTCACGCAGGGCGCGCTGCTGGGCGACCGCATCCGCCTCACCGAGCACTTCCTCGACCCCGGCGTCTTCATCCGCTCGATGGCCAACCGCGGCGCGCTCGGCGGGCTGTCGGAGGCGGCATTGCAGGGCGCGCTGCTGATGGACGCGGCCGGGCGCGACGTCGTCTTCGTCGAGACGGTCGGCGTCGGTCAGGCCGAGGTCGACGTGATCGACCACGCCGACACCGTCGTGCTGGCGCTGATGCCGGGCTCGGGCGACTCGATCCAGGCGCTGAAGGCCGGTGTGATGGAGATCCCCGACGTGATCGTCGTCAACAAGGCCGACCATCCGCTGACGGACACGATGGTGCGCGAGATCCGCGGCGTGCTGTCGCTGGGGCCGGCGAAGGAGGGTGCCTGGCGCGTCCCGATCATCAAGACGCAGGCCGCGCACGGGATCGGGATCGGGGAGCTGGTCGAGGCGCTCGAAAGACACCGCGAGTACATCCGCTCCGAGGGCACGTTGCTGGAGCGCCGCCGCCGCAACCTGATGAACGAGGTCGTCGCGATCGCCACCTCGCGCATGCGCCGTCAGCTGGAGGCGTCGATCCGCGAGGACCCTTCGGTGCAGGAGCTGCTCGACGAGGTCGTCGCGCGCAGACTCGACCCGGCGTCGGCGGCGGCTGAGGTGCTGGCGCGCAACGCCGAGCGCGTCAGCCCAGGCGCCACGGATCAAGCAGGCTGACGCCGGTCCCCTCGAAGTCGCGCCCGTTGCGCGTCGCGAGGGAGGCACCATGCAGGCGGCAGATCGCGGCGATCTGGGCGTCCGGGGGATCGATCGGCCGTCCGGCGCGCTCGCGCGCCGCGCGCAGCTCGCCGTGGGGAGCTGTATCGACGTCTAAGGAAAGCGCGCGGCCGTGCACCAGTTCGTCGACGAACCGTTCCAGCGCCTCGGCCAGTTCGCGCTTGCGGCGGCCGTCGTCCAGTCGCGCGATGCCGTACAGGATCTCGGCGACCGTCACGGACGTGATCACGAGGTCGCTCCACTCCTGCGCGTCGAGCCAGCGCACGACGGCCGGCTCCTGCCGTTCGCGCATCAACTCCGAGACGACGTTGGTGTCAAGGACGATCAAGGTGGTCCCACCCGGGGCCGCTGAAGTCGGGCACGCGGCGGTTGGTGATGGCATCTTCGCTTCGCGGCGGCAGCTCCAGTTCGAAACCGCCGTACTCCGCGAACAACTCGACCGCGCGGGTGCCGAATCCTCTTCTCGGCGGCTCGTCGAGCAGCGCCACGCGCAGGATCTCGCGCGCCTCAGCCTCCATCGAGCGGCCGTTCTCGGCCGCGCGCATGCGCAGTCGCCGCTTGACGTCGTCGTCGAGGTTGCGCACCGTGATCGTCGCCATGCAAGCGTTGCTAGCAACGCACTCAACACCCTAAATCGTGTATCGGGATCGCGGTTCACCCTTTCTTGACACCCACGGAACCGCGGACCGCGACAGTGGTCGGCGCGATGACCGTCCCGCGTCCGCTGCTGCCGCACCTGCGCGCTCGTCTGCCGGCGCTCGGCGCCTCCGATCGCAAGGTCGCCGAAGTCGTGCTGGCGCAGCCGGGCACGGTCGTCTTCTGGTCGGTCAGCGAGCTGGCAGACGCGGCCGGGACGGCGAAGTCGAGTGTCGTGCGCTTCTGCCAGGGACTGGGCCTGCGCGGCTTCCACGACCTCAAGCTCGTGCTCGCGCAGGAGACGGCGGTCGAGCACCGCGGCGCGGGGCCGGATGCCTCGTGGACCGGCGGCCAGCGGGCGGCGGACGGCAGTGGCGGCGCGCCAGCGCCCGACCTGCTCGGCACCGTCGTCTGGCGCGGCGTCGAGACGCTGCGCGACGCCGCCGCGACCGTCGCGCGCGACGCCTTCGACGCGACCGCGACGCGGCTGGCCCAGGCGCACACGGTCCTGCTCGCCGGCTCCGGCTCCTCCGCGCCGCTGGCGCACGACGCGGCGCAGCGGCTGCGCTCGATCGGCGTGCTGGCGGCCGCGCCATCCGACGCGCCCGGGCAGCTCGTCGCGGCCGCGCTGCTGGAGCGGGGCGACGTCTGCCTCGCGATCAGCCACAGCGGCGCGACGCGCGGCACACTCGCCGCCGTCACCGCCGCGACTGACGCCGGCGCGACGACCGCCGCGATCACCAGCTACTCGCACTCGCCGCTGACCGAGCTGTGCGACCACGTGCTCGTCGCCGGCGCCCGCGCCGCCTCGCCGCGCGTCGCCGCGCTCACCAGCCGCCTCGCCCACGTCGCCGTGCTCGACGCGCTGCTCGTCGCCGTCGCCCTCCGCGACGAGCCGCGCGCCGAAGCCGCGCTGGCGAGGACGAGCGCTGCGTTGGCGGAGCAGCGGCGCTAGCCGAGCGCGCCGCGGGCCGCTTCGCCGAGCAGCGCCCGGGCGATGACCAGCCGCTGGATCTCCGACGTGCCCTCGTAGATCTCGGTCACCTTCGCGTCGCGGTAGTAGCGCTCGGCGGGGAACTCACGCGTGTAGCCGTAGCCGCCGAGGATCTGGATCGCCTCGCCGGTCCAGTGACGCGCGACGCGCGAGGCGAAGAGCTTCGCCTGGGCGCCCTCGACCGTGTGGGGGAGACCGGTTTGCTTGAGCCGCGCGGCACGCCACGTCAGCGCGCGCGCCGCCTCGATCTCGGTCTGCATCTCGGCCAGCTTCTCCTGGATCTGGCCGAAGCGGCCGATCGGCCCGCCGAAGGCGATCCGCTCTCTCGCGTAGGTCGTGGCGACGTCGAGCGCGGCCTGCGCGATCCCGACGGCCTGCGCGGCGATCCCGATGCGGCCGCCGTCGAGCGTGCCGAGCGCGATCCGCATGCCGGCGCCGGGCGCGCCCAGCAGCTCGCCGGGCGTCGCTTCGAACGTCAGCGCCGCCGTCGAGGAGGAGTTGAGCCCGAGCTTCTCCTCCTCGCGCGCGACCGCGAGGCCGGGCGCCGGGCGCTTGACGACGTAGGCGGAGACGCGCTCGTCGGGATCGCGGGCGAAGACGATCAGCAGGTGGGCGTGCGAGCCGGTCGTGATGAACTGCTTGGCGCCGCTGATCAGCGCGCGCTCGCCGTCCGGCACCGCCCGCGTCCGCAGCGCCCCCGCGTCGGAACCGGCCTCCGGCTCGGTCAGCGCGAACGCCCCCAGCTCGTGGCCCTGCGCCAGCGGCGGCACCCAGCGGTCGATCTGCTGTGGCGTGCCGTGCGCCAGCAGCGGCAGCGTCGCGGCGCTCGTGTGCACCGCGACGGTGACGGCGACGCCGCCGTCGGCGCGCGCCAGTTCCTCCAGCGCGAGCACGTAGGAGAGGAAGTCGGTCCCGGCGCCGCCGTGCGCCTCCGGCACGCAGGCGCCCATCAGGCCCAGCTCGCCGAGCTGCGCGAAGACCTGCTTGGGGAAGGTGTGCGAGCGATCCCACTCCGCCGCCCCCGGTGCCACGACCTCGTCCGCGAAGCGGCGCGCGAGCGCGCGGATCTCGCGCTGCTCGTCGGTCAGCTCGTGCAGGCTCATCGCAGCCACCGGGTGCGCTGCGGCGGCGCCGGCGTCCGGCGGCGGCTCACCATCAGCGACCCGGCGCCGCCGAGCGCGAGCGCGCCGACCGCGGTGCCGGCGAGCGTCAGCCGCCGCCCGAGCCGCTCGAAGCGCAGCGTCTGCCAGCCCTCTTCGCGCGCGACCCGCCCCAGCTCGGCGTCGGGGTTGACCGCGACCGGATGGCCGACCGCGCGCAGCATCGGCAGGTCGGACTCCGAGTCGGAGTAGGCCCAGCACTCGGCGAGCGAGAAGCCCTCGCGCGCGGCCAGCTCGCGGATCGCCGCCGCCTTCCCCTCGCGGTAGGTGAAGGGGCCGTCGGGGCGGCCGGTGAAGACGCCGTCGAGCACCTCGGATCTGGCGCCGAGGCCGCCGTCGAAGGTCAGCACGTGCGCCAGCACCTCGGCCAGCTCGTGCGCGGCGGCGGTGACGATGTAGACCGGCCGGCCGGCGTCCTGGTGCTCGTAGGCGACGCGCAGCATCTGCGGGTAGACGCGCGGCAGGATCCCGGCGAGCACCTCGGGGCCGAGCCGCAGGATGTCGCGCACCGGCACGTCACGCAGCAACGTGAAGATCTGCTCGCGGATCGCGTCGGTGCCGGCGTCGGTCGAGCCCTTGAGGCGGAACTGCACGTTGGCCCACGCGCCGGCCGCCAGTTGGCGGCGCGTGAGGATCCCCTGACGGTAGGAGGCGCGCGCGAACTCGAAGGCCGAGGAGCCGGCCATCAGCGTGCGGTCGAGGTCGAAGAAGGCGGCGCCGCGAGCGGTGCCGCCTTCCACTACACCCGCGCCCGCGGGTGCGACGCTGTCGACCCCGTCGGTCAGGAGCGCGGGACCTCGAGGATCACGGCGTCGCCCTGGCCGCCGCCGGAGCAGATCGCGGCGACGCCGCGGCCGCCGCCGCGACGCTTCAGCTCCAGCGCCAGCGCGCCGAGTATGCGCGCGCCGGAGGCGCCGATCGGGTGACCGAGCGCGACCGCGCCGCCGTTGACGTTGACCTTGTCCTCATCGATGCCGAGCATGCGGATCGAGTTGAGGGTGACAGAGGCGAACGCCTCGTTGATCTCCCACAGGTCGATGTCGTCGGGCGTGAGGCCGGCCTTTCTGAGCGCGGCGAAGGCCGCGTTGGCCGGCGTTCTGGCGAGATAGGCGAACTCCTCGGCGACCTGCGCCTGCGCGATGATCGTCGCCAGCGGGGTCTTGCCGTTGGCGGCCGCCCAGTCGCTGGAGGCGAGCACGAGCGCGCCGGCGCCGTCGTTGACGCCCGGGGCGTTGCCGGCGGTGTGGGAGCCGTCCTTGAGGAAGATCGGCTTGAGCGCCGCGAGCGCCTCAAGCGTCGTGCCGGGACGCGGCGCCTCGTCGACCTCGACGACGGTGTCGCCCTTGCGGCCCTTGACCGTGACGGCGACGATCTCCTCCGGCAGGCGGCCCTCGTCGGTCGCCTTCAGCGCCAGCTCGTGCGAGCGAACCGACCAACGGTCCATGTCGGCGCGCGTCATCTCCAGCTCGGCCGCGACCTCGCTGGCCTCGTGCGCCATGTGCTTGCCGCTGAAGGGGTTGGTGAGGCCGTCGTTGATCATCGCGTCGAGCGCCTTGCCGTCGCCCATGCGGTAGCCGAAGCGGGCGCCCTTGAGCAGATAGGGGGCGTTCGACATCGACTCCATGCCGCCGGCGACGGCGACGTCGAGGTCGCCGGCGCGGATCGCGGCGTCGAGGATGCCGGCGGCGCGGACGCCGGAGGCGCAGACCTTGTTGATCGTCTCCGACGACACCTCCTTCGGGATCCCGCCCTTGATCTGCGCCTGGCGCGAGGGGATCTGGCCCTGTCCGGCCTGCAGGACCTGGCCGAAGACGACGTGCTGGACCTGCTCGGGCGCCACGTCGGCGCGCTCCAGCGCCGCCTCGATGGCGATGCCGCCGAGGTCGGTCGCGTCGAGCGAGGCGAGGCCGCCGCCGAGCTTGCCGATCGGCGTGCGCGCTGCGCTGAGGATCACGGTTGAGGGCATGCGTTTGATGCTAGTGCGCGACCCCGGCAACGAACCCCGCTTCGCGGATCGGCACGGCCGCCCCATGGGTAGGGTTGGCGAATGCAGATCGAAGCCACGACGCAGGCGCCGGCGGAGACCGGTGCGGACACGATCGCCGTCGGGGTCTTCGACGGCGAGGACGTCGCCCATGACGTCGCCGACGGCACGCTCCAGCGGCTGCTCGACCGCGGCGAGGCCCGTCGCGCCTTCAAGCGGCTCGCCGTCGCGCACGCGGACGACCGCCGCTACGTGATCGTCGGGCTCGGCGACCGCGCCGGCTTCAACACCGAACGCGCCCGCGTCGCGGCCGCGGCCGTGCACGGCCGCGCGCGCGAGCTGTCGGCGAGCACGCTCTGCTGGGAGGTGCCGCATCACCTCGACGACGCCCACGTCGGCGCGCTGGTCGAGGGCACCGTGCTCGCCGCCTACCGCTACGACCGCTATCGCAACCATCCCGACGACGACGGCGGGATCCAGCGGCTGGTCGTCTCGGCCCATCACCCGGTCGACGGCCCGGTCGCCTACGCGGCGGCGGTCGCGACCGCCCAGAACAGGGCGCGCGACCTCCAGAACACGCCATCCAACGAGCTGACCCCCGAGCGCCTGGCGCATCGCGCCCACGAGCTGGTCGCCGAGGTCACCGGCCTCTCGCTGGAAGTGCGCGGGGAGGAGGAGATCGCGGCGCTGGGGATGGGCGCCTTCGCCGCCGTCGCGCGCGGCTCCCACGAAGAGGCGCGGCTGATCGAGCTGAGATACGAGGGCCCGGATGCCCAGGGTCCGCTGCTGGCGCTCGTCGGCAAGGCGGTCACGTTCGACAGCGGCGGCATCTCGATCAAGCCGGCGATGAGAATGTCGGAGATGAAGTTCGACATGTCGGGCGGCGCCGCCGTGCTGGAGGCGATCGGCGCGATCGCGCGGCTGCAGCTGCCCGTGCGCGTGCTCGGCGTGATCGGCGCGACGGAGAACATGCCCAGCGGCCACGCGGCCCGGCCCGGCGACGTCGTGCGCGCGGCCAACGGCACGACGATCGAGATCGTCAACACCGACGCCGAGGGCCGTCTCGTGCTGGCCGACTGCCTCGTCCACGCGATCAACCACGGCGCCGAGCGGATCGTCGACCTGGCGACGCTGACCGGCGCGATCGTGACCACCTTCGGCACCAGCCACGCCGGCCTCTTCGCCAACGACGACGCGTGGGCCGGCGCGGTCGCGGCGGCCGGTGAGGCCAGCGGCGACCTCGTCTGGCGGCTGCCGCTGCACCCCGACTACGCCGACGCGATCAAGGGCCGTTACGCCGACATCGTCAACTCGACCGAGAACCGCAAGGCAGCCTCGATCACCGCGGCGGAGTTCCTGCGGCGGTTCGTCGGGGACGTCCCGTGGGCCCACCTCGACATCGCCGGGACGGCCAACGACACCGGCAAGCCATACGCCCCCAGCGGCGGCTCCGGCTACGGCGTCCGCCTGCTCGTCGAGCTGGCGAAGAGACTGTCCGCGTAGCTACTGCACCCACTCGCCGGTCGGCTTCCCTACTATTCGCCCCGCCGCGACGCCGTCGAACCTGAGCACGGCGCGCGGACACCCCCGAGATGTCCACAACCTCTGAGCGAAAGATCCGCGTCGTCGTCGCGAAGCCTGGCCTGGATGGCCATGATCGCGGCGCGAAGATCATCGCCCGCGCGCTGCGTGACGCGGGCATGGAGGTGATCTACACCGGCCTGCACCAGACGCCGGAGCAGATCGTGGAGACGGTCATCCAGGAGGACGCCGACGCTGTCGGCCTCTCGATCCTGTCGGGGGCGCACATGACGCTCGTGCCGCGCATCGTCGAATTGCTGCGCGCGCAGGACGTCGACGACGTGCTCGTCACGGTGGGAGGCACGATCCCCGCCGACGACATCCCTCAGCTGAAGGCTCTCGGGGTCTCCGAGGTCTTCACGCCGGGGGCGCCTACGCAGGACATCATCGACTTCATCCGCGGCTCGGTCCGCAGCGGCTGACGGGTCATCCGCCGGCACGGCGGAGCGCGTCCTGAGCCGTCCGGGAGTCGTACGGGGCAGGGGAGCGATTGACTGGTCAGTCAACACGGGTATCATGCCGCCCACGACACTGCCACGAACGTCAGTTTGCTCTTTCTGAGGAGGCACCCCAGTTGAAGATTTGCGTCCTGGTCAAAGAGGTGCCGGACGCCGCCGTCGAGAAGCGCATCGATGCCTCGACGGGGCGGATGGACCGCAGCGGGGAGAAGAATCTCAACCCGTACGACACGCACGCCATCGAGGCTGCGATGCAGCTGAAGGAGGGTGGCGCGCTCCAGATCGACGAGATCGTCGCCGTCACGATGGGCCCGGAGTCCGCCGTGCGCGCACTCCACAAGGCCGTCTCGCTCGGCGCGGACCGCTCGCTGCACCTGTCCGACGACTCGCTCGCCGGCTCTGACGTCGCCGCCACGGGCTACGCCCTGGCGAAGGCGCTGGAGAAGGAGCAGCCCGACATCGTCCTGCTCGGGCAGCAGTCCGACGACGGCGAGTGCTACACGATCGGCGCGGTCGTCGCCGACCACCTGAAGGCGCCTTCGCTGACCCAGGTGATCAAGCTCGACGTCGTCGACGGCGGTCTTCGCTGCGAGCGTCAGGCCGAGTACGGCTACGACACCGTCCAGGTCGGCCTCCCGGCCGTCATCTCGGTCGGTGACGCGATCAACGAGCCGCGCTACCCGTCGCTGAAGGCGATCATGGGCGCGAAGAAGAAGCCGCTCGAGAAGGCCGGAGCCGGCGACGTCGGCATCGACGCCTCGCTCGTCGGCGCCGACGGCTCGCGCGTGCAGTGCGGCGAGTTCAAGGCTCCGCCGGCGAAGTCCGCCGGCACGATCATCGAAGACGAGGACACGGACGCGACCGTCGAGCAGATCGTCGCGTGGCTGGACGAAAGGAAGCTGATCTAGATGGGCGGGATTCTCGTCTACGTCCTCCACTACGAGGGCGCACTCAACAAGAACTCGCTCGGCGCGGTCTCCGAGGGCGCGAAGCTCGCCGCGGAGCTGGGCACGACCGCTGACGCGATCGTCGTCGGCGGCGGCGACCTGACCAACGAGCTGCTCGGCACGCTCGGCGACTACGGCGCGGCGAAGGTCTACCGCGCCGAGGGTCCCGAGGGTCTCGCGCAGCCGGTCATCGACGCGATGGACAAGGTCATCGGCGAGAACGGTCACTCGTACGTGATCTTCGGCGGCGGCCTGCTCGGCTTCGAGATCGGCGCCGGCCTCGCCGCGCGTCGCAACGCCGGCGTGACGATGGAGGTCACGGGTGTCGTGGTCGAGGGCGGCAAGCTCGTCGCCGAGCGTCCGATCCTCGGCGACTCGCAGATCTCCCGCTCCCACTACAAGGGCGATCTCGGCATCATCATCGGCCGCATCAACGCGTTCGAGCTGAAGCCGGGCGCCGGTGCCGCGGCCGAAGTGGTCGACGTCACGGTCGACTACTCGCCGTGGTCGACGCAGGCGACGATGGTGCAGCGCGGCGAGCAGCGCGGCGCCGACGTCAACATCGAGGACGCCAACGTCCTCGTCGCCGGCGGCCGCGGTCTCGGCAAGGCCGAGGGCTTCCAGCTGTGCGAGGACCTCGCCGGCGTGCTCGGCGGCGCCGTCGCCGCCACGCGCGCGGTGGTCGACGCCGGCTGGTACCCGTACGCGGCCCAGATCGGCCAGACCGGCAAGTCGGTCGCGCCGAAGCTCTACCTCGCGGCCGGCATCTCGGGCGCGATCCAGCACAAGGTCGGCATGCAGGCCTCGGAGAACATCGTCGCGATCAACAAGGACGCGAACGCTCCGATCTTCGAGTTCAGCGACCTCGGCATCGTCGGGGACCTGAACAAGATCCTGCCGAAGCTGACGGAGGCCGTGAAGGCCAAGAAGGGCGGTTGATCGCATGGCCGGCAGCAGCAACGGCCGGGTCGTGCCGGCGGCGTACCCGCCGCCGGTCGACTCGCCCAGAGAGTTCATCAAGCGCGGCCTCGACGGTGAGGACGAGCTGATCGAGGTCGGCGTCGCGATCGTCGGCGGCGGCACGGCGGGGCTTGCGGCCGCGAACCGGCTGTTGCAGCTGCTGGCCGACGATCCGGAGCTGCTGGAGAGCCTCGGCGAGGTTCCCGTCGCGGTGCTCGAGAAGGCGAAGACCTGCGGCGGGCACACGCTGTCCGGCGCGGTCGTCCGCCCGGGCCCGCTCCAGGAGCTGTACCCGGACCTGACCCGGGAGGACTGGCGCAAGGAGGGCTTCGCCTTCGGCGAGGTCCACAAGGAAGCCGTCTACATGCTTCCCAGCGCCAAGTCGAAGATCAAGATCCCGCCGCCGCCGCCGTTCAAGAACCACGGCAACGAGGTCATCTCGGTCGCGGCGCTGGCGCGCTATCAGCAGCGCGTCGCCGAGGAGCAGGGCGCCTACATCCTCACCGAGACGGCTGCGACGCAGCTGATCGTCGAGGAAGGCCGCGTCGTCGGCGTCCGCTCCGGCGACAAGGGCCGCGGCAAGGACGGCGAGCCGCTCGGCAACTTCGAGCCCGGCACCGACATCAAGGCGAGATACGTGATCCTCGCCGAGGGCTGCTGGGGCTCGCTGACGGGCGCCGCGATCCGCGAGTTCGAGCTCGACAAGGACCGCGAGCCGCCGGTCTGGGAGCTGGGCGTCAAGGAGGTCTGGAAGGTCCCGAGACCGCTCGACCGCCTGATCCACACGATCGGCCCGTGGCCGCTGAAGATCTCGGCCAGATACGGCCAGATCGGCGGCACCTGGATCTACCCGATGAAGGACGAGAGAACGGGCGACGACCTCGTCTCGATCGGCTTCGTGGTCGACCTCGAGTACGCGGACGCGACGACCTCGGCGCACGACCTGCTGCAGCAGTTCAAGCTGCATCCGCTGGTCAGAGGGATCCTCGAGGGCGGCGAGCGCGTCGCCTGGGGCGCGAAGGCGCTGCCGGGCGGCGGCTACTGGTCGATGCCGAAGCTGACGATGCCGGGCGCGCTGATGGTCGGCGACGCCGGCGGCATGGTCGACACGGTCTCGCTCAAGGGCGTCCATCACTGCATCAGCTCCGGCAAGATCGCCGGCGAGGTCATCTTCGACGCGCTCAAGCGCGGCGACGACTCGATCGAGGTCTACGAGGAGAAGATCGAGAACTCGGTCACCGGCAGAGAGCTGTACGAGGTTCGGAACACCCGCCAGCCGTTCCAGAAGGGCTTCCTGATGGGCGGCCCGATCGTCAACCTGGCGATCGCGACGAAGGGCAAGCTGCCGCCGGGCCGTCTGCCGTGGCACAAGAACGACGAGAAGGGCATGTTCATCGGCAACACCGCCGACGGCTACCCGAGACCGGACAACAGATACACGTTCGACAAGCTCTCGTCGGTCTTCATCACCGGCAACGCGACGCGCGACGACGCGCCCAACCACATCCGCGTGCAGAGAAACGTCCCGCGCGAGATCGCCGAGACGTGGAAGTGGATGTGCCCGGCGGGCGTCTACGAGCTGCCCGAGGACGCGCCGGAGAGAGGCAACGTCGACGTGATCGTCAACTACACGAACTGCGTGCAGTGCGGCGCGATCACGGCCAAGGGCGGTCGCCTGACGACCCCCGAGGGCGGCGACGGCCCGCTCTACACGATCACCTGAGAGACGGTTGTCCGGCTCCGCGCGCCGCTTGCGCGCGGAGCCGGTCACAACCTCGCAACTTCTCGCCCGCTGACCGGTTATAGCTGGCGTCATGAAGGTCGCTGGAACGCTCTCCGCGGCGGCGCTGCTCGCGCTGCTCGCCATCTCTCCCGCCGCGCTCGCGACGGGCACCGCGCATGCCGCCGCGGCCAAGCCCCGCGCGCTGGCCCCGCCGTCGGTCAAGCTCCCCTACGAGGCGAGGATGGTCTCGTGCACGCGGTCGCCGAAGACCGACCTGCGCACCGCCGTCGTCGGCGCCTCGATGCGGCCGATCGCCGACGGCACCAGACTCGCGCTGAAGGTCGACCTCTACCAGCGGCCGCTGGCCGGCGGGCGCTGGACGCTGCGCGCCGACGTGCCCGGTCTCGGCGCCTGGTCGCAGCCGAGCGATCCCTCGATCGGGACCCGCTCCAACGACGTCTACAAGTACCGGCAGGCGGTCGGCCGGCTCGTCGTGCCGTACTCGTACCGCTTCAGAGTCGCGTTCCGCTGGAGCGACGCGAGCGGCAGGGTCGTGCGCGAGGAGACGGCGACGACCGGCCTCTGCCGCGAGCCCGACCTGCGGCCCGACCTCGTGATCACGAGCGCGACCGTCGAGCCGGGTGTCACCGAGAGAACGGCGATCTACACCGTCGCCGTCCGCAACATCGGTCGCTCGGCGGCCGTGAACATCGGCATCTCCTCAGCCACCTCGGGAATCCGCGCGATACGCCGCCTGGGGCCGCTGGAGAGCACCGAGATGGTGTTCGTCGGGCCGCCCTGCACGGCCGAGCTGCCGCCGCAGACCTTCACCGTCGATCCCTCCAACCTGATCGACGAGGCGCGCGAGACCAACAACAGCCTCGTCGCGAGCTGCCCGGCTACACTGGACAGACCATGAAGACCGACATCCACCCCAACTACGTCGAGTCGCACGTGCGCTGCACGTGTGGCAACACGTTCACGACCCGTTCGGTCGAGCCCTCGATAAACGTCGAGATCTGCTCGAACTGTCACCCGTTCTACACGGGCAGACAGAAGCTCGTCGACACCGGTGGTCGTGTCGAGCGCTTCCAGCGTCGCGCCGCCAGACGCGCCGCGGCCGGCAGCTCGAACTAGCGCCATCATGCGCAGCGTCTAGCGTGGCCCCGTCGGCTCCCGACGGGGCCATTGCTCGTTAAGGCGCCGCGTGGCCGGGCGCCCGCGGCGCGCCCCGCACGGGCGACTGCCCTAGACTCGTCGGCCGTGATCGAGCAGCTGGTCAGACAGATCGAGTCGCGCTTCGGCGAGCTCGAGAACATGATGGCCGACCCCGAGGTGATCGGGGACCGTCAGCGCTACGCCGACGCCGGCCGTCAGTATGCCGAGCTGGAACCGGCCGCCAAGCTGGCCGTCGAGTGGCGCCGCGCCGTCGACGACGAGGCCGGCGCCAGAGAGCTGCTGGACGAGGGCGAGGATCCCGAGGTGCGCGAGATGCTCACGAGGGCGCGCGAGCGGATCGAGCAGCTCGACGAGGAGATCCGCCTCGCGATGGTCGAGAAGGACCCCGCCGACGAGAAGAACGTGATCGTCGAGATCCGCCCCGGCGCCGGCGGCGACGAGGCCGGCCTGTTCGCCGGCGACCTCTACCGGATGCTGACCCGCTACGCCGAGCGGCGCGGCTTCCAGACCGAGGCGATGGACGAGGGCGACGGCACCTACACCTTCGCGATCAAGGGCGACGGCGCCTACTCGGTCTTCAAGTTCGAGGGCGGCACGCACCGCGTCCAGCGCGTCCCCGAGACCGAGTCCCAGGGCCGCATCCACACCTCGACGGCGACCGTCGCGGTGCTGCCGGAGGCCGAGGACGTCGACGTGCAGATCAACGAGAGCGACCTGCAGGTCGACGTCTACCGTTCCTCCGGGCCGGGCGGCCAGTCGGTCAACACGACCGACTCGGCGGTCCGCATCACGCACAAGCCGAGCGGTGTCGTCGTCTCGATGCAGGACGAGAAGTCGCAGCTGCAGAACCGTGAGAAGGCGATGCGCGTCCTGCGCGCGCGCCTCTACGAGCGGGCGCTCGCCGAGCAGCAGGCCGCGCTCTCGGCCAACCGCCTGTCGCAGGTCGGCAGCGGCGAGCGGGCGGAGAAGATCCGCACGTACAACTTCCCGCAGGACCGCATCACCGATCACCGCATCAAGCTGACCGTCAACAACATGGACGCCGTCCTCGGCGGCGACCTCGACGACGTCACCGCGGCACTCCAGAACGATGAGAAGCGGCGCAAGCTCGAGGAGCAGGCCGAGGCGTGATCCCGGCGTGAGCGCGCCGGAGGAGGGCTGGACGTTCGCCGACGGCCCGTCGGTGCGGATGTCCTTGGCGATCGCGACGGCCGACCTGCGCGAGGCCGGCTGCGACAACCCGCGGCTCGACGCGGAGCTGCTGCTGGCCGACGCGCTCGGCGCGACGCGCACCTCGCTGCACCTCCATCCCGAGCGGGTCCTAGCGCTCGCCGAGAGCGAGCGCTTCGCCGCGCTCGTCGCGCGGCGGCGGGCACGCGAGCCGGTCGCCTACATCCGCGGCACGCGCGGCTTCCGCCACATCGACCTGACGGTCGACCGGCGCGTGCTGGTGCCGCGTCCGGAGACGGAGCTGCTGGTCGAGGTCGCGCTGGGGCTGCCGCGCGCGGCGCGCGTGCTCGACGTCGGCACCGGCAGCGGCGCCGTCGCGCTCGCGCTCAAGCACGAGCGGCCCGACCTCGACGTGCTCGCGACCGATCTCAGCGCCGACGCGCTCAACGTCGCGCGCGCCAACGCCGCCGCGCTGCGGCTCAACGTGACCTTCGCGCAGGGCGACCTGCTGTCGGGCGTGGAGGGAGCGTTCGACGCGGTCCTCTCCAACCCGCCGTACGTGCCCGACGGCGACCGCGAGCAGCTCGAGCCGGAGGTCGCGGTGCACGAGCCGGCGCAGGCGCTGTTCGCCGGCGGCGACGGCCTCGACGTGCTGCGCCGTCTCGCCGCCGACGCCGCCGCGCGCGCGCCGTTCGTCGCCTTCGAGGTCGGCGCCGGCCAGGCGCCGGCGGTCGGCGCGCTGCTGCGCGAGGCGGGGATGACGCGCGTGCGGGCGCACAGAGACCTCGCCGGGATCGAGCGCGTGGTGGTGGGGGAGCGTTGAGTCTCACCTCCGCCGATGCCGCCGCGTTCGCGCTGACGATCGCCTCCGGCGGCGTCGCCGTCTTCCCGGCCGACACCGTCTACGGGCTCGCCGCTGCGCCGAGCGACCTCGCGGCGGTCGCGCGCCTCTACGAGCTGAAGGGACGCGCGCCGAGCAAGCCGGCGGCGCTGATGTTCTTCGACCGCGAGCGCGCGCTGGCGGAGCTGCCGCAGCTCGGCGCGCGCACCCGCGCGGCGCTCGAGCGGCTGCTGCCGGGCGGCGTGACGCTGCTGCTGCCCGACCCGGACGACCCCGTCGCCGCGCTCGGCCTGCGCGTGCCGCGTCTGGAAGGGCCGCTGGCCGCGCTGGCGGAGGTCGAGCTGCCGGTGCTGCAGTCGAGCGCCAACCACGCCGGCGGTGCCGACCCGACGACGCTGGCGGAGGTGCCGGAGGCGATCCGCTCCGGCGCCGACCTCGTGCTCGACGGCGGCCCGCTGCCCGGCACCTCCTCGACGGTGATCGACCTGCGCGGCTACGAGCGCGACGGCCGCTGGAAGATCGTGCGCGAGGGTGCGGTGCCGGTCGCGACGGTCACCGACGCGCTCGGCTGACGCGCGTTCGCCGTCGTCCTCCGTTCCAGCCGACTACTGCGCCCACGGCGGGGTGAACGCCTCGCCGTTGAGCCGCGCCCGCATCCCGGCCGACGTGCAGACGGTCAGCCGCGCCGTCTCGGCACCGTCGTTGGCCAGTTGCAGCGGCGTACCGGGCGGCACGATCAGCGCGTCGCCGGCCGCGAGCGCGTGCCGCTCGTCGCCGACGGTCGCCGTCAGCGTGCCGGCGGCGACCACGAAGACCTCCTCGCGGTCGAGCGAGTGCGGCTCGCTGCATGCGCCCGGCGCGGCCTCCAGCGCCCACACGGCCAGCTCGGCGGAGCCGCGCGAGGGGACGGCGAGCGAGCGGAAGGTGAAGCCCTCACGGGCAAAGGTCGGTGCGTCGGCGAGCGTGGCGAGCGGCATCGGTGGCTCCTTGATAGGCAACTGAGTTCACTGACTCTAACCGATCCGGGCAACCTGGTTGACTATCTCGTCATGACGTCGCCCGATCCGGCCAGACGAGGGACCGCCGCGCTGCTGCTCGCGATGGGCTTCCGCGCGCTCACAGACCGCTTCCATGAGCTGCTGCGCGCGGAGGGGTACGAGCCGCTGCGGCCAGCCCACGGCTTCATCTTCCGGCTGCTGGAGGAGCACGGCGAGCTGACCGCGACCCAGCTCGGCGCCCATCTCGAACTGACGAGACAGGCGGCGACGAGACTGGCGGTCGAGCTGGAGCAGTGGGGCTATCTCTCGCGCGCGCCGCATCCGCGTGACCGCCGCGCGACCGTGCTCGCGCTGACCGCACGCGGCCGCGACTACGTCGCCCACGCCGACGCCCTGTGGGCCCGCATCGAGCGCGAGTGGGCGGCGCTGGCCGGCGAGCAGGCCGTGACGGCCGCGAAGACCGCCGTCGCCGCCTACGTCGAGCAGGCGGCGGGGGAGGGGGTCCCGTCACTGCGGCCGGTGTGGTGATTGGTACCCTCGTCCCGCCGCCATGAAGATCGCCATCGCCTCTGACCACGCCGGCTTCACGCTGAAGTCGCACCTTGCCGGGGCGCTCGCCGCTCAAGGCCACGAGGTCGTCGACCTCGGTCCCGACGGCAGCGACTCCGTCGACTATCCCCACTACGCGCAGCCCGCCGCGGCGCTCGTCGCCGCCGGCGACGCAGAGCGCGGCGTGCTCGTCTGCGGCTCCGGCAACGGCGTCGCGATCGTCGCCAACAAGGTTCACGGCGTTCGCGCCGTCAACGCGCACGACGCCGAGGAGGCCGAGATGTGCCGGCGCCACAACGACGCGAACGTCGTCACCCTGTCGGGTGCGCGGCTCTCGCCCGACGAGGCGGACGCGATCGTCGCGGCCTTCCTCGCGACCGACTTCGACGGCGGCCGCCACGCCCGCCGCGTCAACCAGATCACCGCGATGGAGACCCCCGCATGACCGACCTGCCGTCCGACTTCTTCAACAAGCCGCTCGCCGAGGTCGATCCCGAGATCGCGGACGCCATCGGACGCGAGCTGGAGCGCCAGCAGAAGACGCTGGAGATGATCGCCTCCGAGAACTTCGTCCCGCAGGCCGTGCTCGACGCGCAGGGCAGCGTGCTGACGAACAAGTACGCCGAGGGCTATCCGGGGCGGCGCTACTACGGCGGCTGCGAGTTCGTCGACATCGCCGAGCAGCTCGCGATCGACCGCGCCAAGGAGCTGTTCGGCGCCGAGGCCGCCAACGTCCAGGCCCACTCCGGCGCGCAGGCCAACACCGCCGTGTACCACGCGCTGCTGAAGCCGGGCGACACGATCATGGGGCTGGAGCTGGCGCACGGCGGCCACCTCAGCCACGGCATGAGAATCAACGTCTCCGGCCGCCTCTACGACATCGCGCCGTATCAGGTCGACCGCGAGACGAGTCGGATCGACATGGATGAGGTCGCCAAGATCGCGCGCGAGCGCAAGCCGAAGCTGCTGCTCGCCGGCTGGTCGGCCTATCCGCGTCAGCTCGACTTCGTCCGCTTCCGCGAGATCGCCGACGAGGTCGGCGCGCTGCTGATGGTCGACATGGCCCACTTCGCCGGCCTCGTCGCCGCCGGCCTGCACCCGAGCCCGGTGCCGTACGCCGACGTCGTGACGTCGACGACGCACAAGACGATCGGCGGCGGCCGCGGCGGCCTGATCCTCTCCAGAGAGGAGCACGCCAGAAGACTCAACTCGGCGATCTTCCCGGGTCAGCAGGGCGGCCCGCTGGAGCACGTGATCGCCGGCAAGGCGGTCGCGTTCAAGATCGCGATGAGCGACGCCTTCAAGGAGCGTCAGCAGCGCACGATCGCCGGCGCGCAGGCGCTCGCGACCGAGCTGCTCGCCGACGAGGGCTCCGGCGTCAGCGTGCTGACGGGCGGCACCGACGTCCACCTCGTGCTCGTCGACCTGCGCGAGTCCGAGCTCGACGGCCAGCAGGCCGAGGATCGCCTGCACGAGATCGGCATCACGGTCAATCGCAACGCGGTGCCGTTCGACCCGCGCCCGCCGATGGTCTCCAGCGGCCTGCGCGTCGGCTCCCCGGCGCTCGCGACGCGCGGCTTCAGCGTCGACGACTTCAGCGAGGTCGGCAAGCTGATCGCGACGGCGCTGACGCCCGCGTTCGAGGACCGCAAGGCCGAGCTGGCGGAGCGCGTCACGGCGCTCGCCGAGAAGCACCCGCTGTACGCGCACCTGAACGCCCCCGCAATCGCCTGACACGCGCCTCGCCGCGCCCCGTCCGGGGCGCGGCCGGCAGCGGGTAACACGGCGGTCCACCGCCCCTGCCAGACTTCAGCATCGGCATGAACGAGCTCGACGCCGTCTTCGCCTTTCTCGTCGCCCTGGCGGTCGCGGCGGTCACGACCCCGTTCGTGGCGCGATTGGCGACCCGTATCGGCGCCGTCGACGAGCCGCGCGAACGCGGCCTGGCGGCGCGCGCGACTCCGCTGCTGGGCGGGTTGGCGATCCTCGCCGGGGTGCTCGTCGCCTCCGCGATCTGGCTGCCGATCACCGACGAGACGCGGGGGATCCTGCTCGGCGCCGCGCTGATCGCCGCCGTCGGCGCGATCGACGACGTGATCGACCTGCCGCCGCAGTGGAAGCTGCTCGGCCAGGTCGTCGCCGCGATCATCCCCGTCGCGGCGGGGGTGAAGGTCGAGAACATCACCTTCCCCTTCCTCGGCGCGATCCAGTTCGGCGACGTCGGCGGGGTGCTGACCGTCTTCGGGCTCGTCGCGCTGATGAACGTCGTCAACTTCTCCGACGGCGTCGACGGGCTCGCCGCCGGCGTCTGCGCGATCAGCGCCGTCGCCTTCTCGATCATCGCCTTCGACCTCGGCCGCGGCGGCGCCGCCGTGCTGGCGGCGATCGTCGCCGGCGCCGCGCTCGGCTTCCTGATCCACAACTTCCACCCGGCGTCGATCTTCATGGGCGACTGCGGAGCGCTGCTGCTCGGCTTCCTGCTCGGCTGCGTCGCCGTGCAGGGCTCGCTCAAGACCAACGCCCTGATCGCGCTCGTCGGCCCGCTCGCGATCCTCGCCGTGCCGTTCCTCGACACCGGCTTCGTGATCGCCCGCCGGTTGAAATACAGACGGGCGCCGTGGTCAGCCGACGCGCAGCACTTCCACCACCGCTTCTCGCGGATCGGCTTCAGTCAGCGCCGCACGGTCCTCTACCTCTACGCCTGGACGGTGCTGCTGGCCGGCCTCGCGGTCGCGCTGCGCTTCATCCCGTACACCGACAACCACGGCAACATCGACGCCGCCTGGTTCGCGCTGCTGATCGCGCTGGGGCTCGTCGTGCTGGCGGCCAGCATCTACCTCGTCGTCGTGCTGGAGATCCTCAAGCTCAAGCGCCTGCGCGCCTGGCAGCTGCGGCGCGCCGACCCGGCGACGACCGAGCACGAGATCGACGTGCAGGTCGAGAGAGAGCTGGAGACGGGCGAGTTCGGCGCCGTCGCCCCGCCGCCTCCGCCCGACGCGGCGCCCGCTCAGCGCGCGGCGCCGTAGCGCGTCGGCGTTCTCAGCCGGTGTGTTGCGGTGCGCCGTAGACGGCGCAGAGCCAGATCCGCAGCAGCGCCTCTATCAGCGGCTGCTCGCCGACGGCGTCCTCCTGCACGAGCCGCTCGTAGGCGCTGCGCTCGGTCATCCACACGAGCGCGAACGCGGTCGCCTGCGCCGGCAGCGCCGGGTCGACCGTCCCGGCCGCCTGCTCGCGCTCGATCCGCGCCTGCGTCGAGTCGGCGAAGCGGCCCACGAGCGCGCGCCAGAAGCGGGCGGCCTCGTCGTCGTAGGCGGCCGCCTCGACGACCGCGCGCAGCAGCGCCGGGTGGCGCCGGTAGATGTCGACGATCTTGGCGATCGCGGCGCGCAGCTCCGGCTCGCCCTCGCCTTCGCCCGACCACCAGCGCTCCGCCTCGGCGAACAGCTCTTCGGCGATCCCGGCGGTCAGCCGCATCAGCAGCTCGCGCTTGTCGCGGAAGTAGAAGTAGAAGGCGGTGCGGGAGATCCCGGCGCGCGTCGCGATCCGCTCGATCCCCAGCTCCGCGTAGGAGGCGCCCTCGGCGAGCAGCGCCTCGGTCGCCTCGAGCACGCTGCGCTCGACGGCGGCGCGCTTCTCGGTCTGCGCCTCCGTCCGGCGGCTCAGCGACGTCATCGGTCGCAGCCTATCGAGCCGCCTCCGGACCGGTCGCGGCACCGCCGGGCGGGCGAGAGGGGGCGGTCAGCGCGTCGGCCCGCGAGCTGCCAGAATGGCTCCGGAAGTCCGACGCGCGGGCGCGTACGCGCGAGTGACAGAGTAGCGACTGTCACGAAGTTGTTACAAGCTGTGCGGAGCAGGTAAGCTCTCCATAAGCCCACTAGGCAGCCAGTCTCCGCAAGGCCCGCGGGGACGGATTTGCCTGTAGTGGGTTCTTTTTACGTTCTTGGCGGAAACGCCCTCCATGTGTCCCCCCGATCTCCCCGAGCAGCAGCCCGACGATGAACGACCGCCCGCCGACGCGGGGGGCCGTCGCCGGCTCGATCCTGCTCGCCGCGATACTGCTGTGCGCCGGCATCGGTCTTGGGGTCGGGGCGCTCGTGGGCGCACCTGTGCCGCTGTTGATCGTCGGCTTGGGCGTAGGCTTCGCCGCCGGCATCGCCCTGGTGCATGCGCACTTTCGTGACCTGTGACAACTGACCGATGATCCTTCTCCGTCAACTCGACGCCGTCGTGCTCCTGCTCGCGCTCCCGATCGTGATCGCGCTCGACGGGTCGCTGCTCGGGTGGGCGGCCGGCTCGATCGCCTGGATCGCGCAGAAGGCGCTGCAGACGTTCATGGAGCGCAAGGCGGCCCAGGAAGAGGACACCAGACGCTTCTTCGGCTTCATGGCCGGGTCGTTGATCGGACGTTCATGGCTCGTTGCCCTTACGATCTTCGCCGTCGGCATCGCGGACCGCGAAGCCGGGCTCACCGCGGCCCTGCTCGCGGGCGCCGCCTTCACCACCTATCTCGTGATCTCACTCATCATGCGTGCACCGCAGAACCACTCGGAGCGAACCTCTTGAACCTGCGCAGTCAACCCCGCTTGCTGCTCGCGTCGCTGACGGCGCTCGTCGGCCTGCTGCTGCTCTCGCCGGCCGTGGCCTTCGCCGCGGAGGAGACCGCGTCGAACGAGCCGGCCCTCAACCCGTCCGAGGAGTTCGCGCTCCCGAGCTGGGTGTCGATCAAGATCGGCGGGCTCGACCTCTCGATCAACAAGGCCGTCTTCTACATCGTCCTCGCGACCGCGCTGACCTGCATCGTGATGGTCTACGCCGCGCGCCGCATGGCGACGCGCCCGAGCGGCCGCCTGCAGGTCGTCCTCGAAGGCGCCTTCGGCCTCATGCGCGACAACATCACGCGCGGCAACATGGACCCGAGAATGGCGTCGAAGTGGTTCCCCTTCATCGCCACGCTGTTCCTCTTCATCTGGTTCTCGAACATGATCGGGTACATCCCGATGCCGACGAACACGGAGCACACGTTCGACGTCGCCGGCGTCGAGATCCCGTCGTTCGCGCTCTACGCCGCGACGGCCAACATCTCGATCCCGCTCGTGCTCGCGCTCGTCGTCTGGATCGCCTACCACGTCGAGGGCATCCGCCATCACGGCTTCTTCGGCTACATCCGCAGCTGGGTGCCCAGCGGCGTCGAGGGCTTCATGGTCGGCCCGATCCTGGTGATCGAAGCGCTCTCGCACTTCGTCCGGCTGCTCTCGCTCTCACTGCGTCTCTTCGCCAACATCCTCGCCGGCCACCTCCTGATCCTGTTCATGGCGGGCGGCCTCGTCGTCCTGCTCGGGATGGGCGCCTTCGGTTCGGTGATCCTCGGCATCTCGACCGGCACGCTGGCGGTCGTCTTCTTCATCTTCGAGATCGGCCTGGTCGCGACGCTCCAGGCATTCATCTTCAGCACTCTTACCGCGATCTACCTCGGCGGCGCCGTCGCCGAGGAACACTAAGGAGAACCCGCAAGTGGACCTGATCCTGATCACCGCACAGGCCGCCGTCGACACCGCCGCTGCCACGGGCGAGACGGCCGGTCGCGCGATCGGCCTCGGCCTGGGCACCGGCCTTGCCGCGCTCGGTACGGGCATCGGCCTCGGCTTCATCTTCGGCAAGACGATCGAGGCGGTCTCGCGTCAGCCCGAGCTGAGAAACGACATCCAGTCGATCCAGTGGCTCGGCTTCGCGCTCACCGAGGCGACCGTCTTCTACGGGTTCATCGCCGGCCTGATCGCGTTCTTCGTCTAAGCCGATGTTCGCCGCCATCGACATCATCGCGGCGCCCTTCGTCCTGGCCGCCACCGAGACCGCCGAAGACGAGGGGCTGAACCCGCTCGTCAGAGTCGTCCCGGGCCTGATGATCTGGACGCTGCTGGCGTTCGTCGTCGCCATGCTGGTGCTGCGCAAGTACGCGTGGCCCCAGATCACGAGAATCCTCGACGCGCGCCAGACGCAGATCGAGGACTCGATCGACGCCGCCGAGCGCACCCGCCAGGAGGCCGATCAGCTGCTCGCCGAGTACCGCGAGCGGCTGGCCGAGGCGCGCGCCCAGGCCGACGAGATCGTCGCGAAGGCCGAGCGTGCCGGCGAGGTCGCCGAGCGCGAGGCGATCGACGCGGCGAAGGTGAAGCGCGAGGACCTGCTCGAGCAGACTCGCCGCGACATCCAGGCCGAGACGCAGGCCGCCATCCAGGAGATCCGCCGCGAGGTCGCCGACCTGACGGTCGCGGCCACGGAGAAGGTCACCCGCAAGACGCTGTCGGCGGAGGACCAGAAGCGGCTCGTCGAAGAGGCGCTGTCCGAGCTGGACTTCTCAGCCCTCTCCGGCGACCGGAGGAACTAGGTCCCCATGGAAGAGATCGCCCAGGTCTACTCGCGCGCGCTGTTCGAGGTTGCCAAGGAACAAGGCAAGCTCGACATCGTGCGCGAGCAGCTCGGCCAGTTCGCGGATGCGCTGGAGCAGAACCGCGACCTCGCCGTCTTCTTCTTCTCGCCGTACTTCTCCACGGACGAGAAGAAGGAAGGGCTCACGAAGGCGGTCGAGGGCGCTGACGAGATCTTCGTCAACTTCCTCGAGACGCTGCTGGAGCGCCACCGCATGCCCGCCATCTACCGCATCCGTGCGGAGTACGAACGGCTGTGGGACGAGGAGAACAAGCTGCTGCCCGTCGAGGTGACCAGCGCGATCGACCTCGACGAGGCGACCGTCAAGAGCATCGGCGACCGCATCGGCGAGCAGACCGGCCAGCGCGTCGAGCTGACCAGCAAGGTCGACCCGAGCATCCTCGGTGGCATCGTGCTGCGGGTCGGCAACCAGATCCTCGACGCCTCGATCAAGCACCGCCTGGACCAACTTCGCAAGCACGTCGCGCAGGCCTGAGCGCCTGCCCTAGGAGCCAAAGACCCCACCATGCAGATCAAGCCCGACGAGATCACCTCCATCCTGAAGAGCCGCATCGAGGGCCTCGACAGCGGCAGCGCTGACCTGACCGAGGTCGGCACCGTGCTGTCCGTCGCGGACGGCATCGCCCGCGTGCACGGGCTCGAGAACTGCATGTCGTTCGAGATGCTCGAGCTGCCCCACGACGTCACCGGCCTCGCGCTCAACCTCGAGTCCGACAACGTCGGCGTCGTGCTGTTCGGCGACTGGCAGCAGATCGTCGAGGGCGACACCGTCAAGCGCACCGGCAGACTGCTCGAGATCCCCGTCGGCGACGCCCTCCTGGGCCGCATCGTCGACCCGCTCGGCAACCCGCTCGACGGCAAGGGCGACATCATCACGAGCGAGACGCGCCCGGCCGAGTTCAAGGCCCCCGGCGTCGTCCAGCGTCAGCCGGTCACCGAGCCGATGCAGACCGGCCTCAAGGCCGTCGACGCGATGATCCCGATCGGCCGCGGCCAGCGCGAGCTGATCATCGGCGACCGACAGACCGGCAAGACCGCGATCGCGATCGACACGATCATCAACAACAAGGACTCGGGCGTCGTCTCGGTCTACGTTGCGATCGGCCAGCGTCTCGCGACCGTCGTCGGCATCGCCGAGACGCTCGCCGAGAACGGCGCGCTCGACTCGACGATCATCGTCGCCGCCGCTGCTGACGAGGCCGCGCCGATCAAGTTCATGGCGCCGTACGCCGGCGCCGCGATGGCCGAGTACTTCCTCTACAAGGGCAGACACGCGCTGGCGGTCTACGACGACCTCACCAAGCACGCCTACGCCTACCGCCAGATGTCGCTCCTGCTGCGCCGCCCGCCGGGCCGCGAGGCGTACCCGGGCGACGTCTTCTACCTCCACTCGCGCCTGCTGGAGCGCTCCGTCAAGCTCAACGACGAGCTCGGCGGCGGCTCGATGACGGCGCTGCCGATCATCGAGACGCAGGGCGGCGACGTCTCGGCGTACATCCCGACGAACGTGATCTCGATCACCGACGGGCAGATCTTCCTCGAGCCGAAGCTGTTCTTCTCGGGCGTCCGCCCGGCGATCAACGTCGGCATCTCCGTCTCCCGCGTCGGCGGCAACGCGCAGATCAAGCCGATGAAGAAGGTCGCCGGCAAGATCAAGCTCGAGCTGTCGCAGTTCCGCGAGCTGGAGGCGTTCGCGCAGTTCGGCTCCGACCTCGACGCCGACACGCAGCGCACGCTCGCGCGCGGCAACCGGCTCGTGCGCACGCTCAACCAGAACGAGCGCTCGCCGCTGGCCGTCGAGGACCAGGTCATCCAGCTGTACGCCGCGACCAACGGCTTCCTCGATCGCATCGCCGTCGACAAGGTCGAGAAGTTCCTCGTCGACCTGACGCGTCGCGCGCACTCCGAGGCGGCCGACCTGCGCAAGGCGATCGCCGGCGGCGACTGGTCCGACGAGACCGAGAAGGGCGTCCACGAGCTGGTCGAGCGGTTCGCCAGCGACTTCGGCTTCGACCTCGACGAGGAGGGTCAGCCGCTGGAGCAGAACGCCGCGCCGGCGCGTCCCGCCGCGGCCGAGTCGGCCGAGCGCGAGCAGGAGGCGGCGGCGGTCTAGCGCGCGTCACGCGCGACCAGATCCGACCCGCACCCCCACATGGCTCAGCGAGACGTCAAGAACCGCATCGCGTCGGTCAAGAACATCCAGAAGATCACCCGCGCGATGGAGATGGTCGCGGCGGCGCGCCTGCGGCGCGCCGAGACGCGGATCGCCGCCCTGCGCCCGTACGCAGGGGCGATCCGCCGCATGACCCGCCAGGCGGCGGAGGCGGCCGGCGACGTGCCGGCGCTGCCGATCCTCGCCGAGCACCCGGAGGAGAAGCGCGTCGCGCTGCTGCTGGTGACCGCCGACCGCGGCCTCGCCGGCGCCTTCAACTCGCAGATCATCCGCGCCGGCATCCGCAGCGGCGACGAGCATGAGGCCGACGGCCGCGAGGTCGTCTACTACGCGACCGGCCGCCGCGGCGTCTCGTCGCTGACCTTCCGCAACCGTGCTCCGGAGCAGGGCTTCACCGGCTTCACGGAGCGGCCGTCGTTCGCGAACGCGCGTGAGATCGCCGCGGCGCTCACCGCCGCCTACATCGACGGCAAGGTCGACCGCGTCGAGATCCTCTACAACGGCTACATCTCGCCGATGTCGCAGGAGGTCCGTCGCGAGACGCTGCTGCCGCTGCAGCAGGCGACGATCCTCGGCGACGACTCCGAGGAGGAGAACGGCGGCGGCAACGGCGCGCACGCGCTCGTCGACTACGAGCCCGAGCCCGAGGAGATCCTCGAGCGGCTCGTGCCCGACTACGTCGAGATCTCGATCTTCCGCGCGCTGCTCGAGTCGACAGCGTCGGAGCTCGGGGCCCGCATGACCGCGATGCGCAGCGCGTCGGACAACGCCGGCGACATCATCAGCGACCTCACGCTCGAGATGAACCGCGCCCGTCAGGCCGAGATCACGCAGGAGATCATGGAAGTCGTCGCCGGCGCCGAAGCGCTCGGCTAGCCAGTGACGCCTAAGGAGACACCGAACACAATGTCAGCCACCGCAGATACCCAGACGAAGAACGTCGGGCGCATCGAGGAGATCCAGGGCGTCGTCATCGAGGCCGTCTTCCCCGATGGACTGCCCCACATCAACAACGCGATCACGATCGACCGCGGCGACGACGGCACGCTCGTCTGCGAGGTCCAGCAGCACCTCGGCGACGACCGCGTCCGCGCGGTGGCGATGGACTCGACCGACGGCCTCGCCCGCGGCACCGAGGTCCACGACACCGGCGGCCCGATCACGGTCCCGGTCGGTCGCGCGACGCTCGGCCGCATCTTCAACGTGCTCGGCGAGCCGATCGACCTCGCCGGTCCGGTCGACGTGCAGGAGCGTCGTCCGATCCACGCGTCGGCCCCGAAGGTCGAGGAGCTGACCCCGACGACCGAGATGTTCGAGACGGGCATCAAGGTCATCGACTTGCTCGCCCCGTACGCCAAGGGCGGCAAGGTCGGCCTGTTCGGCGGCGCCGGCGTCGGCAAGACCGTCCTGATCCAGGAGCTGATCGACAACCTCGCGCGCGAGCACGGCGGCCTCTCGGCCTTCTGCGGCGTCGGCGAGCGCTCGCGCGAGGGGAACGACCTCTGGCTCGAGATGAAGGAGTCGGGCACGATCGACAAGACGATGCTCGTCTTCGGTCAGATGAACGAGCCGCCCGGCGCCCGCATGCGCGTCGCGCTGTCCGGCCTGACGATGGCCGAGTACTTCCGTGACGAGGGCCAGGACGTGCTCCTCTTCATCGACAACATCTTCCGCTTCGTGCAGGCCGGCTCGGAGGTCTCCGCCCTCCTCGGCCGCATGCCGTCGCAGGTCGGCTACCAGCCGACGCTCGAGTCGGAGATGGGCCAGCTGCAGGAGCGCATCACCTCGACGCGCAGAGGCTCGGTCACCTCGGTGCAGGCCGTCTACGTCCCCGCCGACGACCTCACCGACCCGGCGCCGGCGTCGGTGTTCGCCCACCTCAACGCGACGACCGTGCTCTCGCGGTCGATCTCGGAGAAGGGCATCTACCCGGCCGTCGACCCGCTCGACTCGACCTCGACGATCCTCAAGCCGGACATCCTCGGCGAGGAGCACTACGCGGTCGCCAACGAGGTCAAGGAGATCCTGCAGCGCTACAAGGAGCTCCAGGACATCATCGCGATCCTCGGCATCGACGAGCTCTCCGACGAGGACAAGGTCATCGTGCAGCGCGCCCGCAAGGTCGAGCGCTTCCTGTCGCAGCCGTTCCACGTCGCCGAGCAGTTCACCGGCACCCCCGGCTCCTACGTCCCGATCGCCGAGACGATCCGCGGCTTCAAGGAGATCATCGAGGGCAAGCACGACGAGCTGCCCGAGCGCGTCTTCCTGCTCAAGGGCACGATCGACGACGTCGTCGAGGCTGCGAAGAAGGGCTAGGGGCAGCTGTGGCCCGGACCACCTTCAAGGTCGAGGTCCTCACCCCCGAGGGTGAGGTCTTCAACGACGAGGTCGAGATGATCGCGACCAAGACGGTCGACGGATCGATCGGCATCCTCGCGAAGCATCAGCCGCTGCTGGCGATGCTCGATCCGGCCGAGCTGCGCCTCTACCGCTCCGAGAGCGAGATCGTGCGGCTGGCGCAGGGCGAGGGCTACCTGCAGGTCGGCGGCGACGGCGACGTGCTGATCCTCGTCGAGGAGGCGCACGCGCCGGAGCAGCTCGACACAGCCGACCTCAGCGAGAAGCTGAACGCGGCCGAGGCGACGATCGCCAGATCCGAGAGACATTCCGAGGAGCAGCGTCTCGCGCAGCGCGACAAGCGCCGCATCGAGGCGTTCCAGCGGATCGCGTCGGGCTCCTAGCCCGCGCACCACATCTGCGATGGACGAAGGGCCCGCTCGCCGAGCGGGCCCTTCGTCGTTTCGTCAGCCGAGCGACGCCGTGACGTCGGCGTCGACCGTGTTGATCAAGGAGATGCCGGCCGCCGTCGCGCTGACGGCGACGTGCGCGAGGTCACCGGGGGCGAGCGTGACGTTGCCGCTGCAGACGGCGCCGAACGCCGTGCCGAGCCCGAGCACGCCGGTGAGCGGCGGCGCCGCGTCGCAGTCGAGGCTGGTCGCGCTGTCGTTGACGACGAGCGTCACGCGCGGCGTGACGGTCGTCCCGACCAGCGACATCGCCGACGTCAGACGGCCCGCCAGCCGCAGTCTCGTGAAGGTCGTCGTCGCGGCGACGACCTGCGAGGCGGTGAACGGGGCGGGCGATCCGTAGGTGTAGGTCAGCGCGCTCGTGCGCACGCCGTTGAGCGGCAGCGCCGTGGCGTCGCCCACGAGCCCGCCGGGTCTCGTCGTGAAGGTGGCGTGCCCGCTGGAGGTCGCGAGCGTCGCGCCGGCGGGACCCGGGTCGCCCTGGACGCCCTGAGGGCCGATCGCGCCGGTCGTGCCGGGATCGCCTCTGGCGCCGGTCGTGCCGGCGGGGCCGGGGTCGCCCTGCGGGCCGACGGCGCCGATCGGGCCGACCGGTCCGGTGAGGCCGATCGGACCCTGCGGGCCTGCGGGGCCCGCGGGGCCGGGCGCGCCGCCGCCGGAGCCGC
>NZ_JAWSTH010000060.1:0-38497 GCF_033542075.1 Conexibacter stalactiti | reverse complement strand
GCGGCGCTCGGCGAGACGCCGCCGGCCTCGGTCGTGCGGCTCGTGCAGCGGCGGATCGCGCGGCTGCCGGCGACCGCCGGCGAGGTCGCGCGCGTGCTCGCCGCGCTCGGCGAGCGGCGCGACGCCGCGCTGCTGGCAGCCGTCTGCGAGCTGAGCGAGCACGAGGTCCGCGGCGCCGTCGCGACATTGCGCGACGCCGACCTCGTCGAAGGCGAGCCGCCCGCGTTCGTGCACCCGCTCGTGCGCCAGGCGGTCGCCGAGACGGTCGTGGCGGAGACGCGCGACGAGATCCACCGCCGCACCGCCGAGCAGCTGCGGCTGCGCGGCGACGACGGCGACGAGGTCGTCGTCCACCTGCTCGCGGCGCCGCCGCTGCACGAGCCGTGGGTCGCGCCGCTGCTGCGCGACGCCGCCCGCCGCGCGCTCGCCGACGGCGCGCCCGACGCCGCCGTGCGGCGGCTGCTGCGCGCGCTGGAGGAGCAGCAGCCGGGCGACTCGGCGACCGACGCGCTGCACCTGGAGCTGGGGCTGGCGGCGATGGCGGCCGGCGACCCGCGCGCGGGCGAGCACCTGCGCCGTGCCGCACACGGCGAGGACCCCCTCGTCGCCGTGACCGCGAGCGCGTCGCAGATCCCGCTCGGGATCTTCAGCGACGACGACGGGCTGCCGCAGATCGTCGGTCGCCTGCACGCGGGGATCGAGCGGTTCGAGCCGCGGGACCCGGCACTCGGCGACCGCCTGCGCGGCCGCCTGCTCGACGGCCTGATCATGAGCGTCGCGACCGCCGACGAGCGGGCGCGGGTGCTCGCCGAGCCGGTCGCGCAGCCCGGCCCCAACCTCGCCGCGCACCTCGCGTGGGAGGCCGCCGCCGGCGACGCGAGCGCCGCGGAGATCCGCCGCCTCGCCGCGATCGCGCTCGATCCGCGGCCGTTCGCGCAGCTCGCCGGCGTCGAGCAGCCGACCGCGATCTGGGCGCTGATGGCGCTGACGCTCGCCGATGGGACGGAGGAGGCGGCGGCGGCGCTGGAGGATGCGGAGGCGACGCTGCGGCGGCAGTCGAGCCCGTTCGGCCGCGCCTTCGCGTCGATGATGCAGGCGGAGCGGCTGCGCGCCTTCGGCGGCGCCGGCCTCGCGGAGGTCTACGCGCGCCAGTCGGTCGAGCTGATCGAGCAGACCGCGAACCTGCCGAGCACCGTTACCGCGCGCGGATCGCTCGCGTCGGCGCTGGTGCTGCGCGGTGACCTCGACGGCGCCGAGCAGGCGCTGGCGGAGACAGGCAGCGACGAGCGGCTCGGCGAGATCTTCGGCGGCGGCAGCGTCTGGGGCGCGCGCGCCGAGCTGCGGCTGGCGCAGGGCCGTCCGCGCGAGGCGGTCGCCGACCTGCGGCGGCTGGCGGCGCTGTGCGAGCGGTGGGGTTGGCGCCGCTACCCGCGCGGGACGCACGTCGCCGATCTGGCGCGGGCGCTCGCGCTCGCCGGCGAGCGCGAGGAGGCGCGCGCCGTGGCCGAGGCCGAGCTGGCAGACGCACGCCGTCGCGGCGTGCGTCGGCTGGAGGCGGCGGCGCTGATCGCGCTCGGGCTGGCATGCGAGGGCGAGGCGGGGATCGACGCGCTGGAAGCGGCGGTCGAGGTGGCGGAGGAGTCACGCGTGGGAGCGCTGCGCGCCACCGCGACGCTGGAGCTGGGCGCGGCGCTGCGGCGGGCCAACCGGCGCGTCGAGGCGCGCACGCGGCTGGCGGAGGCGCGCGATCTTGCTCACCGCGCGGAGGCGGCGGGCCTGCTCGCGCGCGCGACCGAGGAGCTGACGATCGCCGGCGGCCGGCCGCGGCGGATCGCGCTCTCCGGCGCCGACGCGCTGACGCCGAGCGAGCGGCGCGTCGCCGAGCAGGCGGCGCGCGGGCTCACCAACCGCGAGATCGCGGAGACGCTGTTCGTGACGCGCAAGACGGTCGAGTCGCAGCTGGGCGCGGCCTACTCGAAGCTCGGGATCCGCTCGCGCACGCAGCTCGCCGAAGCGCTCGCGGGGGAGTAGCCGCCGAGCGCGCCGCGTCGGCGCGCCTCAACGCGCCGCGCGCCCTACGCCGCCCGCGCCTCCCACGGCCGCGTCAGCCGCAGCGCGCTGAGGATCGCGCGCGTGGCGGGGGAGCGGTTGAGCGTGACGAAGTGGATCCCGGGCGCGCCGCCGGCCAGCAGCTCGGCGCACTGCAGCGTCGCGTAGGAGACGCCCAGCTCGGCGACGGCCTCCTCGTCGCCGCGGCGCGCCTCCAGCTCGGCCTCCAGCGCCGGCGGCAGGTGGGCGGCCGACAGCTCGGTCATCCGCTTGATCCCGTCGAGCGACAGGATCGGCATCACGCCGGGGACGATCGGCACGTCGATCCCGATCGCGCGCGCCCGCTCGACGAAGTCGAAGTAGAAGCGGTTGTCGAAGAACATCTGCGTGATCAGGAAGGTGGCGCCGGCATCGACCTTCGCCTTCAGGTAGCGCAGGTCGTCCTCGGCCGAGGTCGCGTGGATGTGCGTCTCGGGGAAGGCGGCGCCGCCGACGGAGAAGTCGTAGTCGTCGCGCAGCAGCGACACCAGCTCGTGGCTGAACTCGAGGCCGCCGTCGGTCTTCGTCCAGCGCTCCTGGCCGTGCGGCGGGTCGCCGCGCAGCGCGAGCACGTTCTCGATCCCGCCGTCGCGCATCTTGTCGAGCACGCCGCGCAGCTCGTCGGTCGTCGCGTTGACGCAGGTCAGGTGGGCCATCGCCTCCAGGCCCAGCTCCTGCTTGATCTGCAGCACGACGCCGAGCGTCCGCTCGCGCGTCGAGCCGCCGGCGCCGTAGGTGACCGAGACGTAGTCCGGTGCCATCGGCTGCAGCTCGCGCAGCGCCTTCTCGAGGTTCTGCTCGCCTCTCTCCGATCTCGGCGGAAAGAACTCGAACGAGAAGACGGGCTCCTGGGCAGTGCGGTAGGTCTCTTCGATACGCGCCATCCCGGCAGGGTAATGGCAGCGCCCCGCCCGGCGCCCGCCGGCGGCGCTTCCGTGGTTTGCCTGATGCGCCGCGGTCGAGGGCCGTGGTTGGGTGGATCGGTGCGCAATCGCAACCTCCTCTCACTCGCGCTGACCGCCGGTGCCGCCGCGGTCCTCGTCGCCGCGCCGGCCACCAACGCCGTCAAGATCCCGAGAATCCCCGGCGGCCTGCCGAGAGCGCCGAAGGTGACGCAGTACAGAGCGACGCTCGACGTCGCCGGCTACATCGAGGTCAAGAGCGAGCTGGATGACACGCAGGAGTGCGCTCCGGGCCGCGACGTCACGATCGAGTTCGACAGCTCGTTCGAGAGCCACGGCGGCAGAGCGACGCGGATCACGGTCATCAACGGCGCCGTCGTGTCGAAGCCGATCAGCAACCCGGGCGGCTTGACGCACAAGGGCGTGCTCGCCGCCTACCGCGAGACCAACTACTGCCCGCCGGCCAGAAAGGTCGAGCTGGAGAAGCCGAGCTGCGTCAGATCGGGCGGCCGCTTCAGCGCGATCCTCGGCACCGACGCCGGCAAATACACGGCCGGCTCCGACGACCCGGCGCCGCTCGCGTTCCCGGTCAACATCGCGATCTGGCGCAGAGGCGGCGTCGCGCAGGATCCGACCTGCCGCAGATACCTCAACGGGCTCCACTTCCAGCGCCACAACGACTACGAGCTGTCGACCTTCGACCTGCCGATCACCGGGATCGTGGTTCCGCTGTTCGCGAACGACTGGGACTTCGTCGGCCTGAGAAAGGGCCAGTGGCTGAGACGGACGATCTCGCTCGGCGGCGCCTGCGACAAGGTGCTCGTCAGCAAGGGCGCGCTCGGCTCTGGCGCCAAGTACCTGTCGAAGTGCACCGTCAGAGGCAGAATCTACGTCGCGGTACGTCGCACGGAGTGAGCCCGTAGCCTGGTCGCGATGGAGCGGCCGGAGCGGTTCGAGCTGATCGGGGGACGGGAGCGGCGCGAGATTGTGCTGCTCCCGCACGACCCGGCGTGGGCGGCGCGCGCGGAGCAGCTGATCGCGCAGGTGCGAGCCGCGTTCGACGGGATCGCCGTGCGGCCGGCGCACGTCGGCTCGACCGCGGTCCCCGGCCTCGCCGCCAAGCCGATCGTCGACCTGCAGGCGGCCACCACCACCCCTCCTGGGGGTGAGGAGGCCCGCCTCACCGCCGCGCTCGCCCCGCTCGGCTTCGAGCTGCGCGTGCGCGAGCCGGACCACCTGATGTACCGCACGCCCGCGCGCGACGTGCACCTGCACCTCTGGGAGGCCGGCAGCGAGCACGAGCGCCGCCACCTGCTGTTCCGCGACCACCTGCGCGCCGACGCCGCCGACCGCGAGCGCTACGCCGCCGTCAAGCGCGAGCTGGCCGCGCGCGACTGGGACGACATGAACGACTACGCGCAGGCGAAGGACGCCGTGATCGCGGAGATCACCGCCCGCGCCGAGGCGTGGGCGGTGGCGAGTGGGTGGCGCGCCGCGCCTTGAGCCCGCGCGCCGCCTCAGCGCGCGACGAGGAAGGCCAGCTCGGTCTCCCACTTCTCGACGTCGTCCTCGGCCGGCGGGCCGACGAGGTAGCGCTCGACGACCGCGACGTAGTCCTCGGCGCCGTCGTCGGACGGCTGCGTCGCGAAGGTGACGCCGGCGCCCGCCGCCCACGCGTGGACCTGCTCGTGCGCGGCCGGGAGGTCTCTGCCCTCCCAGCGCGGCGTCGTGCCGCGGTAGGCGCCGCGGTGGACGTGGACGGCGTAGTCGCCGGCCGGCAGCTCGGCCGGCCTGAGGCGGTCGTCGCCCGCGCTGCCGGGCGCGACCGGCACGCAGATGTCGAGCGCGAAGCGCCCCTCCGGCTGGAAGATGCCGTAGCGGATGAAGGGCGCGCCCGCCGGCGTGATCCCCAGCTCGCCGAGCCGGCGGAAGAGGTCGGGGAAGCCCTCGTCGATGTGCGCGCTGAACTCGGTGGTGGGGCCGGCGATCGCGAGCGCGAGGCAGTGCTCGGGCTCGCGGCGTTCGATGCGGGGCGCGGCGGCCATGGCGAAGCTCCTTCGAGTCGAGGGACCGGTCACGAGCAAGGACGGCCCGCGCCGCCGAAACTCATCGCGCACCATTGCGACTCTGCTGCTGCCCGGCAGCAGCAGACCTGCGCTCCTCGGCGCGGGGCCTACCGCGCCAGCGCCCGCGCGGCCTGGGCGTCGACCCGCTCGGGGGCGAAGAGGCCGTCGGTCGCCATCGTCGCGGCGCCGATCACGCCGGCCTCCTCGTCCAGCTTGGAGGTGACGATCTGCAGGTCGCGCGTCGCGAGGATCAGCGAGCGCTGGTAGACGGCGCCGCGGATCCCGGCCAGCAGCTCGTCACCCGCATGGGCGAGGTCGCCGCCGATCACCATCACGGCCGGGTTGAAGAAGTTGACCATGCCGGCCATCGCCTCGCCGATGCTGTGGCCGCTGGCGCGGATCGCCTCGACCGCGAGCGGCTCGCCGGCCTGCGCGACGTCGACGACGGCGCGCGCGTTCTCGACCGCGAGCCCCTGCTCGCCGAGCCGCTTCGCGAGCGCGCCGCCGGAGGCGACCGCCTCCAGGCAGCCGCGGTTGCCGCAGCGGCACAGCTCGTCGGCGTCGGGGACGCGGATGTGGCCGATGTCGCCGGCCGCGCCCTGCGCGCCGCGGTGCATGCGGCCGCCGGTGATGATCCCGCAGCCGATCCCGGTCGCGACCTTGACGAAGAGGAAGTCGGCGCAGTCGGCCCAGTGCTCGCGGTGCTCGCCGAGCGCCATGATGTTGACGTCGTTGTCGACCAGCACCGGCGCGCCGAAGGCCGACAGCAGCGCCGGCACGTCGACGCCGTCCCAGCCGGGCATGATCGGCGGGTTGACCGGCCTGCCGCTGGCGAACTCGACCGGTCCCGGCAGCCCGACGCCGATCGCGCGCACCTCGCCCGGCCGCCGTCCGGCGCGCTCCAGCAGCGCCAGCAGCAGCTTGCGCACGCGGCCGAGCACCTGCTCGGGCCCGGCGGCGATCGGCAGCTCGTGCGAGACGGCGGCGAGCACCCTGCGGTTGAGGTCGGTGACGGCGAGGCGGCAGTGGGTGGCGCCGAGGTCGCAGGCGAGCACGACGCCGCCGCCGGCCGCGAAGCGGACCGTCGCGGCGGGGCGGCCGCCGGTCGACGGTCGCGGCCCCGCCTCCTCGACGTAGCCCATCGCGACGAGCAGCTCCAGCCGCTGACCGACGGTCGAGCGCGCCAGCCCCGTGCGCTCGGCCAGCTCGGTGCGCGACGCCTCCGGCTGGTGGCGCAGTATCTCCAGCAGCGTCCCGCAGCCGTTGCTCACGTCACGCCCCTCCATGCGGGGATGGTGGCACGGCACCCTCTCGTCGCGTCGCGGCGGCGTTCACCTCGCGCGCCACGCGATCGCCGCGCGTCGCGGCGGCCAGCGCCGCCAGCGGCCCCTTCGGCTCCCGTTCCGCCGTCAGCAGGCCGTTGGCCTCCTGGTGGGTGTCGGTCAGCTGCGTGTAACAGAAGCCGGCGAGGCCCTCGATCGCGTGGACCTGCTCCAGCAGGCCGGCGTAGCGGGCGACGAACGCGCCGGCGTCGCGGACGCGGTCATACCCCCACGTGGCGGCCTCCTCGTCGGCAGGCGTGAAGGCGATCCCGCCGAACTCGCTCAGGACGACCGGCCGCCCGGCGCGCGTGACGCCGTCGAGCAGCAGCCGGCGGCGGCTGAGCGTCTCCTGCTCGAGCACGCGGTCGAGCCCGTCGGCGTAGCGGCTGGCGAGCAGGTCGGCCTCGCCGTAGTCGTGGATGCCGAGCAGGTCGCCGTCTGCCGACAGCTCCCAGCCGTCGTTGCCGAGCGTGGGGCGGTCGCCGTCGAGCGTGCGCGCGAGCGCGCACAGTGCCGTCACGAGCGCGCGCTGGCGTGGGGAGGCGGGCAGCGACGGCACGCCCCACGACTCGTTGACCGGCAGCCACGCGACGATGCAGGGGTGGGAGCGGTCGCGCTCGATCGCCTCGGTCCAGGTGCGCGTCAGCAGGCCGGCGGCGCGATTGGAGAAGCGGTAGGCGCTCGGCAGCTCCTCCCACACGAGCAGGCCGCGCTCGTCGGCGACGCGCAGGAAGCGCGGGTCCTCGATCTTCTGGTGCTTGCGCACGCCGTTGAAGCCGAGCGCCTGCGTCAGCTCCACGTCGCGCTCGATCGCCTCCAGCGACGGGGGAGTGAGGCCGCTGTCGGGCCAGGTGCCCTGGTCGAGCACGAGCCGCAGCGGCAGCGGCTGGTCGTTGAGCAGGAAGCGGCCGCGGTCGACGGCGACCGAGCGCAGCGCGCTGTAGGAGGCGACGCGGTCGACCACCTCGCCGCCGCGCAGCAGCTCCAGCTCGGCATCGATCAGCGTCGGCGATCTCGGCGACCACAGCAGCTCGTCGCGCTCGGAGAAGATGCCGGCGTCGGGCAGCGCGATCGTGCGCGTGACCTCGCCGTCGATGACGCCGTAGCGGTCGCGCGCGAGCAGGCGGTCGCCGGCGCGGAGGGTGACGGACAGCTGGAGGTCGTCGTCGCGCTCCCACCCGTCGAGCCGCACCTCGACGCCCAGCGCCCAGTCGGCGACCGACGGGCGCCAGTGCAGCGTCTCGATCCGCACCGCCGGCACGACCTCCAGCCAGACGCGCTGCCAGATCCCCGTCGTGCGGGGGTACCAGATCATGTGCGGCTGCTCGCGCCAGTCCTGCTTGCCGCGCGGCAGCTCCATGTCGAGCGGATCGTCGACCGCGCGCACGACGATCTCGTGCGAAGCCGCGCCCGCGACCGCCTCCGTCACATCGGCGGAGAACGGCGTCCAGCCGCCCTCGTGGTGAGCGACCAACGCGCCGTTCACCCACACCGTCGCGTCGTGGTCGACGGCGCCGAAGTGCAGCAGCAGCCGCTCGCCATCACCGAGCGCCGGCGCCTCGAAGGAACGGCGGTACCAGCAGGCGCGCCACGGCTCGACGGCCCCGAGTCCGCCGGCGGCCGTCTCGGGCGCGAACGGGACCTCGATCTCCGCGTCGAAGCGAACCTCGGAAGGCGACCGCCAACCCGCGTCTCGATCCCACGCGAACGACCAGCGGCCGTCGAGCGACGTCCACGGACGCCGGAGCTGCGGCCGTGGGTGGTTGGCGACCTCCGCGCTCATCCGTTGAACAGCGCCGAGACCTGCTTCAGCGACTCCTTCTTGTCGCCGCGGATCCCGCACTCCATCGCGAGGTGGCCGTCGAACTCCATCGAGCGCAGCGCCGCCGCGATCCCGGCGAAGTCGGTGTGACCGCTGCCGGGGTGGGAGCGCTGCGAGTCGGCGAGGTGGACGTGCCCGAGCAGGGTGCCCGTTCTGAGCAGCGACGCCGGGATGTCGTCTTCCTCGATGTTCATGTGGAAGGTGTCGGCCATCACCTTCACGTGCGGGCTGCCCAGCTCCTCGATCAGGCTGACCGCCTGGTGGAGCTTGTTGAGCATGTGGTCCTCGTAGCGGTTGAGCGGCTCGAGGTAGACGGCGACGCCCTCGCGACCGGCGTGCTCGCCCAGCTCGGCGAGCGCCTCCAGCAGCACCTCCCGATCGCCCTCGACCGAGCGCGGCGACGTGAACGGCGGCAGCGCCTTCGAGAACAGCCCGAACGCGGCCGGCGTGATCGCGCCGGTCCCGCCGACGGCGGCGATCGTCGACAGCAGCGTCTTCATGTTCGCCACGGCGGTCGCCCGCACCTCGGCATCCCAGTCGCCGATGAACTGCTCGGAGATCAGGCAGACCGACGGCATCGGCACGCCGGCCGCCGCGGCCTTCTGCAGCTCCGGCAGCCGCTCGGCGAACTGCTGGTCACGGCCGTGCAGCTCGATCCCGTGGAAGCCGACCTCCTGCAGCAGCTCCCACTTCTCCTCCAGCGAGCCGCCCGGGATCTCGTACTCCTGGACGAGCAGCTTCAGCTCGCTCACGCCGCCTCCTCCGTGAAGTCGAGCACGACCTGGACGGCCTCCTGCGGCCGCTCGTGCAGCAGGTTGAACGCCTCGCCGGCCTGCGCCGCCGGGATCCGGTGGCTGACCAGCGCCTCGGCGTCGACCTTGCCCTCCGCGCACATGCGGATGAAGGTCTGGATCAGCCGCAGCTCGTTCCAGCGGTGGTCGATGTCACGCGAGACGCCGGAGATCTGCGAGCAGCGCAGCTCGATGCGGTTGTGGTGGAACTCCTCGCCGAGGAAGAGCGCCTCGGCGCCGCCCTGGAAGAAGCCGGAGGCGACGACGCGCGAGTTGTACGCGGTCGCGCGCACGGCCTCGTTGAGCGCGCTCGCGAAGCCGGTGATCTCGATCGAGACGTCGGCGCCGCGCTGGTTGGTCAGCTCCTTGATCCGCTCGGCGGCGGGCTCCTGCGTGAAGTCGATCGTGTGGCGGGCGCCGAGCTTGGCGGCCAGCTCCAGCCGCGCGGCGATCCCGTCGACGGCGATCACGTCGCCGCCGTTGACGTGCGCCAGCTGCGCCGTCAGCAGGCCGGGGACGCCCTGGCCGAAGACGGCGACGTCCTCGCCGACGTGGATGTCGGCGTCGAGCACGGCGTTGAGCGCGATCCCGCCGATCTGGGAGAAGATCCCGACGATCGGGTCGACCCCGTCCGGCAGGATCCGGTCGGCGGCCCAGGCGGCGCGGCAGACGTGGTGGCTGCGGTGACCCCAGGTGCCGTAGATCACGTCACCGACGGCCGGCGTCTCGACGTCGGCGCCGACCTCGATCACGCGGCCGACCTCCTCGTAGCCCCAGCCGTCGATCGGGAAGCTGAAGTTGGGCTTCGTGCCGGCGCCGCTCTCGAACAGGCGCGTCGTCTCGTTCCAGTTCTTGGTGAGGTACGGGTTCGAGCCGCGGTAGGCGGTCAGCTCGGTGCCGGCGGAGATGCCCGAGTAGAGCGTCTGCAGGCGGACCTGGTGCGGCTCCAGCGGGCGGGTCGAGCGGTCGTCGGGGTCGAGGACGAGGTCGGCGTTGAGCGCTTCGACGAAGCGGACGACGGTCGAGGGCATGGGGCGGGTCAGCCTTTCAGTCCGGTCATGGCGATGCCTTGGATGAAGTACTTCTGGGCGATGGCGTAGATGAACATCAGCGGCAGCAGCGAGATCACGTCGCCGGCCATCAGTCGCGCCCAGTCGGTGTTGTATGAGTTGCTGAGGTAGTTGAGGCCGACGGTGAGCGTCATCTTCTCCGGTGAGTTGATGACGATCAGCGGCCACAGGAAGTCGCCCCACATCCCGATGAACGAGAAGACGCCGAAGGCGAGCAAGGCGGGCTTGGAGAGCGGCACGAGGATCGTGCGGTAGATGCGCCAGTAGGAGGCGCCGTCCAGCCGCGCGGCCTCCTCCAGCTCCTTCGGCAGCGTCATGAAGAACTGCCGCAGCATGAAGATCCCGAACGGCGTCGACAGCTGGGGGATGATCAGCGCCTGGTAGCTGTCGATCCAGCCCAGTCTGGAGATCAGCACGAAGGCCGGGATCAGCGTCACCTGGTACGGGACCATCAGCGACGCGAGGAAGAGGTAGAAGAGCGGCTCGCGCCCCTTGAACTGCATCCGCGCGAAGGCGTACGCCGACATCGAGCAGAACAGCAGCTGTCCGAGCACCACGGTCGTCGACACGAGGAACGTGTTGAACAGCCAGCGGTTCATCGGCAGGTCGTCCCACAGCGACGTGTAGTTGGAGAACTTCCAGTCGTGCGGGATCCACTGCGGCGGATACGAGAAGACGTTCTGGTTGCTCTTCAGCGACGTCGACAGCATCCACAGCAGCGGCGCCAGGGCGACGACCGCGAGCGCGATCAGCGCGAAGTAGCCGATCGCCTTGCGCAGGCGCGCGCCGGGGTCGCGGCCGTTGCGGTCGGGGGCTCCCTCCGGGAGGCCGTCGCCCGGCAGCGGGGCGCTAACCGAGCTCATAGTTCACCCGCTTGTTGAGGAACTTGAACTGCAGGAAGGTGAGGACGCCGATGATCGCGAACAGCACCCACGACAGCGCGGAGGCGTAGCCCATGTTGCTGTAGCGGAAGCCCTGCTGCCAGATGTAGAAGTTGTACGTCGTGGCCTGGGCGTTGGGGGTGTCGCCGAGCATCAGGTAGATCGAGTCGAAGACCTGGAAGGAGCCGATCACGCCCATCACGACGAGGAAGAAGGTCGTCGGCGTCAGCAGCGGGAAGGTGACGTAGCGGAAGCGCTGCCACGCGCTCGCGCCGTCCAGCTCCGCCGCCTCGTAGTAGTGGGCGGGGATCGCCAGCAGGCCCGCGGTGAAGAGCGTGACGCTCCACCCGAGGTTCTTCCACACGTCCATGATCGCGGCGGCGACGATCGCCAGCCGCGGCTCGCCGAGCCAGTCGATGTTGACGTCGCCGGGGACGAGGAAGGAGAGGAACCAGTTGAGGATTCCGTACTGGCTGTTGTACATCCATCTCCACAGCAGCGCGACGGCCGCGACGGGAGCGACGTAGGGGATGAAGTAGATGAAGCGCAGCGTCGTCATGCCGCGCAGCTTCTGGTTGAGCGCCAGCGCGATCAGCATCCCGAGCACGATCCCGCTGGGGATCGTGATCAGGCAGTACGTCAGCGTGACGCCGAGCGAGGTGTAGAACTGCGAGTCCTGGAAGAGGGCGGTGTAGTTGTCGATGCCGATGAATCTGTGCGGCGTGACGAGGTCCCATTGCCAGGTCGAGATCACCAGTGACGCGATCAGCGCGCCGACGGTGAAGATCAGGAAGTGAAGCGTGCTGGGGGCGAGGAACAGCCAGGCAGCGAGCGTCTCGCGCGCCTGCTGAGAGCGCCCCCGCCCCTGCCCGCGGTCGCGCCGAGGGACGCGCGCACGGGCAGGTTTGGGGATCGAGACGCTCATGCGATCGCTCAGCCCTTCGCGAACTCGGCGTCGACGTCCTTGCAGGCCTTCTCAGCCGCCGCCTGGGGGGTCGTCTTGCCGCGCCACAGCGGCAGCAGCGCCTCGTCGACCTTGTCCTGGAAGCGGTTGAAGTCGGTCAGCTGCGGGGCGCGGCGGGCGCTCGGCAGCTCGTCGAGGAACGGCTGCAGGGCGTTGTTCTCTCTGACGATCGGCTGGTCGGCGACGAGCGCCGAGGTCGCGACCGACTTGATCGCCGGCACGCCCTGGCTCTCCGCGACGCCCATCTCGACGCCCTCTCTGGAGGTCATGAAGCGCAGGAACGCCCAGGCGGTGTCGGCGTTCTTCGAGTTCGACGGGATCGAGTAGGCGGCGAGGTGGAAGAAGTTCGAGCGGCCCTTCGGACCTCTCGGCAGCTCCGCCACGGCCCAGTCGAGGTCCTCGGCCTCGTTGAAGGCGTAGGCGCCCCAGCGGCCGTCGCCGACGAGCATCGCGGCCTTGCCGGCGGCGAAGATCTCGTCGGGCTCACGGCCGAGCACGCGGTCCTCGGTCGCGCCCGGGTCGACGCCCGCTCTGCGCAGGTCGTCGAGGAAGGTGAGCGCCTCTATGCCCTCCGGGGAGGTCAGCACGCATCTTCTGTTGGCCTCGTCGTAGACGCTGCCGCCGGCGGCGGCGACGGCGTCGGCGACCGGCACGAACCACTTCTGCCAGAACGAGCCCCAGACCTTGTCGGCGCCTTCGCCTCTGGTCAGCTTCTCGGCGGCCGCTCTGTAGTCGTCCCAGGTCCAGTCGGCGGTCGGCTCCGCGACGCCGGCCTCTCTGAACAGTCGACGGTTGTAGTACATCGCCTGCGTGTCCCAGTTGTCGCTCAGGCCGACGACCTTGCCGTCGTAGGTGAGGCCTTCGAGGATCTCCGGGTACCAATCGGAGCTGTCGAACTCCGGATCGGACTCCATGTACGGCGTCAGGTCGAGCGCGAAGTTGCGGTTGACGAGCGTCGGGATCTGCACGTCGCCGGTGCCGATCACGTCCGGCGCCGAGCCGGCCGCGATCTGGGTCATGATCTTCTGGTCGTAGCCCGTGCGCGGGATCACCTGCACCTTCACGGTGACGCCCGGGTACTTCTCCTCGAACGCCTCGGCCTGCTTTCTGCGCAGGGCGATGTCGCCGGGGGCGTCGGACGGCGCGGCGACGGAGATCGTGCCTCTCGGCCTAGCTCTGACGTCGACTCTCACCGTGCTGGCGACCGTGGTCGTCGGCATGTCGACGCCGTCATCGCCGCCGCTGGGGCCGCCGCTGCCGCTGCCGCAGGCCGCCAGGGCCGCGACGCAGGCGGCCAGGCCGGCCGCCGCGCCCAGGCGCGTGGCCAGGCGCGTGTTGCGCAAATCGTTCACTCTGCTCCTCCTCCAACGGTCACGTCGTTCTCTCCTCCGTCGTGCCAGCCGCGGGGATCAAATTCACCCCGCGTGCTTCAATTCAGGTGTGTCGGGTGCGACGGTGCGTCAGGTGTGTCAGGTCCACCACATGCGGCCGACCGGCTCCGACGGCCGCAGCCGGCGCAGCAGGTCGACGGCCTTCGAGAGGCCTTCGTCCTTGGACAGCAATCCGTCCTCGTGCTCGATCGAGACGACCCAGTCGTAGCCGACGAGGCGCAGCGCGCTGACGATGTCGCGCCAGACGTCCTCGCCCTGGCCGAAGCCGATCGTGCGGAAGTACCAGGAGCGCTCCGACAGACGGTCGTAGCCCTTCGTGTCGAGCACGCCGTTGCGGGCGACGTTGCCGGCGTCGAGGAAGGTGTCCTTCGCGTGCACGTGGTGGATCGCGGAGCCGAGCGCCTTGATCGTCGTGAACGGATCCATCCCCTGCCAGAAGAAGTGGCTCGGGTCGTAGTTGCAGCCGACCTCGGGGCCGGTCGCATCCCGCAGGCGCAGCATCGACTCGGTGTTGTAGACCGTGAAGCCGGGGTGGGGCTCGATCGCGACCTTGACGCCGTGGGCGCGCATCGCCGTGAGCTGCTCGCTCCAGTAGGGGATCAGCACCTCCTCCCACTGCCATCTGAGCGTGCGGGCGAAGTCGTCGGGCCAGGTGCACGTGACCCAGTTGGGCGTTCTGTCCTCGGGGCCGCCGCCGGGGCAGCCGCTGAAGGCGTTGACGACCTCGACCTCGAGCAGCTCGGCGAGCTGCAGCGTCTTGGTCCAGATCTCGTGGTCGTGCGCGGCGAGGTCGGGGTCGGGGTGGACCGGATTGCCGTGCTGGGAGAGCGCGGAGATGACCATCCCGCGCTCCTCGATCTTGCGCCGGAGGGCGGCCGCCTTGGCCGGATCGGCGAGCAGCTCGTCGAGGCCGACGTGCTTGTCCGCGGCGGTGTTGCCGGTGCCCAGCTCCAGCGCCTCGACGCCGAATCCGGCGAGCTTGTCGAGCACCTCGTCGATGCCGCGGTCGTTGTAGACCGAGGTGAAGACGCCGACCTTCATGCTGCTCCTCCGTTGGATGCGGTGTGGGGTGCGGCGGTTGCGCCGGTCGCGGCCGCGGCGCGCTCGGCGCCGGCGACCTCGGTCCACGTGCCGCTGGCGGCGGCGTCCATGACGGCGTCGGTGACGGCCGCGGCGCGCAGGCCGTCGGCCAGCTGCGGCGTTCCCTCCGGCAGCTCGCCGTCGCGGATGCCGGTGTAGACGTCGCGCACAAAGGCGTCGAAGCAGTCGAGGTACCCCTGCGGGTGGCCGCCGGGGACGACCGCGAACCGCCGCGCCGCGGGGGCGAGCTGCTCGGGGTCGCGCAGCACGATGCGGGCGCCGTCGCGGCGGCCGACCCACAGCGACTCCGGCTGCTCCTGGTCGAAGGCGACGCTCGCCTCGGCGCCGTCGACCTCGATCCAGAGGCGGTTCTTGCGGCCGGGGGAGACCTGCGAGACGACGACGTTGGCGAGCGCGCCGCGATCGGTCCGCAGCAGCGCGGCGGCGACGTCCTCTGTCGTGACGGGCGGCTGGCCGTCGCGCAGCGGTATCGCCGTCTCGACGGCGCTGACCGCGGATGTGAACCGGTGGCCGGTGACGAAGCTCGCCAGATCGCACCAGTGCGAGCCGATGTCGGCGAAGGCGCGCGAGCGGCCGCCGAGGCCGGCGTCGACCCGCCAGTTGGTGTCGGCGGTGGTGAGCAGCCAATCCTGCAGGTAGGAACCGTGCAGCAGCCGCACCTCGCCCAGCTCGCCGGCGACGATCAGCTCGCGGGCGTGGCGGACGACGGGGTGGTAGCGGTAGACGAACGGGACCGCGACGAAGCGGTCGGCCCGCTCGGCGTCGGCGGCGAGCTGCTGCGCCTCGGCGAGGCTCGTCGCGAGCGGCTTCTCGCAGACGACGTGCTTGCCGTGCTCCAGCGCCAGCCGCGTCAGCGGCCCGTGCAGATGGTTGGGCGTGCAGACGTGCAGCACGTCGACGTCCGGGGCGGTCGCCAGCTCCTCGGCGTTTGCCGCGTGGCGTGCCGCGCCCAGCTCAGCGGCCGCGGCGGCGCCGCGCTGCGGCGTCGAGGCCGCGACGGCGACCAGATCAGCGCCCGCAAGGCGGGCAGAACGCGCGTGGATCCGGCCGATCATCCCGGTCCCCGCGACTGCGATGCGCAGCCGTCTCTCCTCCATGGCCGGGCACTGTGTCACTTACGTCGGCCGGCGACAAGAGTTCTGGTGACATCAACGAAAGTGGTTGTCAGCGCACGCGTTATGCAGTTTTAGTGGTGAATTGTGGAGCGCCCGCGCGCCTCGTCGCGGCGGGTCGTCGTGGTGCCCCGCGGGCATGTCCGATTTCCACCACCGCAGGTCTCCTGCGGCCAGGCAGCAGTAGACCTGCGGTGGTGGTTTTCGGACGGCGGGGGACGGGTGGCGGCAGGCGCGGCGCGACTGTGCCGTCAGCCGACGGCGGCGAGCAGCTCTGCGGCGCGGGCGCCGGCCTGCGCCGGGTCGCGCGTGAGCGTGCCGCCGACGCCGAGCGCGACGGCGCCGGCGTCGAGCCAGGCGCGGGCGTTGCTCGCGTCGACGCCGCCGGTCGGCACGATCGGCGCCTGCGGCAGCGCCGCGCGGATCGCCTTGACGTAGCCGGGCGTGTGCTCGTCGGCGGGGAACAGCTTGATCAGGTCGGCGCCGGCCTCCAGCGCCTGCACGACCTCGGTCGGCGTCTGCACGCCGGGCAGCACGGCGGCGCCGTAGCGGTGGCCGGTCGCGAGCACGTCGGCGTGGAGCGAGGGGGAGACGAGAAACCGCGCCCCGGCGAGGATCGCGAGGCGCGCGCTGGCCGCGTCGAGCACGGTGCCGGCGCCGATCAGCGCGCCCGGGTGGCGGCGGCTCAGCCGCTCGATCGCGCCGAGCGCGTCGGGCGTCGTCAGCGGCACCTCCAGCACGTCGAGGCCGGCCTCGATCACCACGTCGCCGACGGTCTCGGCGACCGCGGCCTCCTGCGCCCGCACGATCGCGACGACCTTCCGCTGCGCGATCCGCGCACTCGCATCCCAGCGCCAGCTCATCGATCCACCTCGGTCGTCTCGCTCATCAGATCCTCCAGCTCGCTGCGCGTCGGCAGCCCTTCGAGATCACCGGCGACCTGCACGACGGCCGCTCCGCAGGCGGCGCCGCGGCGGGCCGCCTCGGCGGCCGGCAGCCCGTCGAGCCAGCCTGACAGGAAGCCGGCGTCGAAGGCGTCGCCGGCGCCGACGGGGTCGACGACCGCGCCGACCGGCAGCGCCGACACGTCACTCGCCACGCCGTCGTCGCTGACGTGGGCGCCGTCGGCGCCGCGCTTGATCACGACGATGCGGGCGCCAAGGTCGTGGAAGTAGGCGGCGATCCGCTCCAACCCAAGCGTGGAGGCCAACCACGCGCCCTCCTCCTCGCTCGTCAGCACGATCTCGGCGAACCCCGCCAGCTCGCGCAGGACCGGCGCCGCCTGCTCGCGGCTCCACAGCTTCGCGCGGTGGTTGGGGTCGAAGGAGACCGTCACGCCAGCGCCGCGCGCGGCCTGCACGGCGGCGAGCGTCGCGGCGCGGGCGCTCTCGGACAGCGCCGGGGTGATCCCCGTCACGTGCAGCAGCCGCGCGCCGGCCAGCGGCAGCGCGGCGAGGTCCTCCGGCGCCAGGCGGCTGCCGGCCGCGCCGGCGCGATGGTAGACGACGCGGATGCGGCGGTGGCCGTCGCGGTCGCGCGTCAGCAGGCCGGTCGGCGCGGACGGGTCGACGCGCAGGCCGGCGGCGTCGACGCCCTCGGCCAGCAGCGTCGCGCGCACCTCCTCGCCGAACGGGTCGTCGCCGACGCGGCCGGCATACGCCACGCGGTGGCCGAGCCGCGCCAGCCCGACCGCCGTGTTCAGCTCCGCGCCCGCGAGCGTGCGGTGAAACCGTCTCGCCCGCCGCAGCGGCAGCCCGTCGTCGGCGAGCATCAGGCCCATCGCCTCGCCGAACGTGACGACCTCGGGTGGGTGCACTACGCCGTCGCCGTCAGCGACTCGCCGCTGTCGGCGTCGAAGACGTGCAGCTTCTCCGTGTCGAGCCAGAGCGGGACCTGCTGGCCGACCGTCACCTGCGCGTCGCCGGAGAGCTTCGCGACCGCGAGGCCTCTCGTCGTCACCGGCGTCGCCGCGTCGAGCGCGGCCACCCCGAAGGCGAAGTGCACGTGGACCTCGGAGCCGAGCGACTCGACGACCTCGGCGGCCGCGGTGAAGCGGTGGCCGGGTCGCTCGCCGGCGTCGGCGGCGAGCGCGAACGCCTCCGGCCGCGCGCCGAGCACGACCTCGCGGCGGCCGTCGCCGGCCTCCACGGCTTGACGCAGGCGGTCGGGCAGCGGGACGGCGCCGATCGCGGTCTCGACGGCGCCGCTGGTCAGCGTGCCGCGCGCGAAGTTCATCGCGGGGGAGCCGATGAAGCCGGCGACGAACAGCTTCGCCGGTCTCTCGTACAGCTCCTTCGGGGAGGCGAACTGCTGCAGCACGCCGTCGCGCAGGACCGCGACGCGATCGCCGAGCGTGACCGCCTCGACCTGGTCGTGCGTCACGTAGATCGTCGTGGTGCCGAGTCTCTGCTGCAGCCGCGCGATCGCGGTGCGCATCTCGACGCGCAGCTTCGCGTCGAGGTTCGAGAGCGGCTCGTCCATCAGGAACGCCTTCGGCTCGCGCACGATCGCGCGGCCCATCGCGACGCGCTGGCGCTGGCCGCCGGAGAGCTGGCCGGGCTTGCGGTCGAGGTGCTCGACGAGGTCCAGCACCTCGGCCGCCTCGCGCACCTGCTGCTGTATCTGCGCCTTCGGCGTCTTGCTCAGCTTCAGCGCGAAGCCCATGTTCTCCGCCACCGTCATGTGCGGGTACAGCGCGTAGTTCTGGAAGACCATCGCGATGTCGCGGTCCTTCGGCGCGGTCTCGTTGACGCGCTTGCCGTCGATCCGGATCTCGCCATCGGAGATCTCCTCGAGGCCGGCGATCATCCGCAGCGCCGTCGTCTTCCCGCAGCCGGACGGGCCGACGAAGATGACGAACTCGCCGTCGGCGATGTCGAGGTCGAGCGAGCGGACGGCGTCATGGCCGTCTCCGTAGCGCTTGCTCACGCCATCGAGCGTGATGCCTGCCATCCGAACTCCTCAAGGTCGCAGATAGGTTGCCGGCCCAAGCCGGCGCTCGCGGAAGAGTACCGCGCCAAACAACGTTTGCAACCGGCCAACCTGTCAGATAGGTTGAGGGAATGGCGGAAAGACCTTCACCCCCGACCGGCGCGGTCGGGACAGCGATCGAGGAGCTGGAGCGGCTCGCGCTCGACGAGCTGCGGCCCGGCGACGCGCTCCCCTCGGAGGGCGAGCTGGCGCGCCAGCTCTCGATCAGCCGGCTGACCGTCCGCGAGGCGGTCCGCTCGCTGGAGGCGCGCGGCCTGGTCGAGCTGCGCAAGGGCAGACGGCCGACCGTGCGCGAGCCGAACGGGTCGCTGGCCGGCGACTACTTCCGCACCGCGATACGGCGCGACGCGACCGCCCTCTTCGAGCTGCTCGAGGTCCGCCTCGCGCTCGAGGTGCGGATCGCCTCGCTCGCCGCCACCAACGCCTCGCGCGCCGCGCTCGCCGCGATGACGAGCGCGATCGACGGGATGCGCGACGCGACCGACGAGGAGCAGTTCCACGACGCCGACGTGCGCTTCCACGAGGCGCTCGCGGTCGGCTCCGGCAACGGCATGCTGACGCAGCTGATCGAGCAGCTCTCGGAGCCGCTGCGCGTCAGCCGCCGCCACAGCCATCGCGGCCGGCTGCGCGAGGGACGGCCGTTCGACGAGGTCGTCGAGGCGCACCGCGCGATCCTCTACGCCGTCCAGCGCCGCGACCCGCAGGCCGCCGCGCACGCGATGGAAGTCCACCTGCGCTCGACCGAGCGCGACCTGCGCGCGGCGCTCGAACCCCTGGAGGAGCCAGATGCCTGACCTCGATGGCCGCGTCGCGGTCGTGACCGGCGGCTCGCGCGGCATCGGCCGCGCGATCGTCCACCGCCTGCGCGCGGAGGGCGCGCGCGTCGCCTCACTCGACGTGACGCCCCCCGACGCGACCGAGAGCTTCGACGCCGCCGACCTGCACCTCGACGCCGACGTGACCGACGAGCGCGCGGTCGCGGAGGCCGTCGAGCGCGCGACGACCGAACTCGAAGCCGCGCCAACGATCCTCGTCAACAACGCCGGCGTCAACGCCTACTTCGATGCCGCCGAGATGACGAGCGCGCAGTGGGACGACTTCTTCGCGCTCGACCTCAAGGCCTGCTGGATCACCGCCCGGGCGCTGCTGCCGGCGATGCGCGCCGCCCGGCAAGGCGCGGTCGTCAACGTCGCATCGATCCACGCGACGCTGACGCAGCCGGGCCGCTTCCCGTACGCGGCCGCGAAGGCCGGCATCCTCGGCCTCACGCGCAGCCTCGCGCTCGACGAGGGGCCCAACGGGATCCGCGCGAACGCGGTCTGCCCGGGGCTGGTCGACACGCAGCTCTCGCGTGAGGGCTTCGCCCGCGACGGCCACGGCGTGACGGTCGAGTCGCTTGCCTCCGAGCACCCCGTCGGCCGCGTCGGCACCCCGCTCGACATCGCCGAGCTGGTCGTCTTCCTCGCCAGCGACGCGCGCGCCGGCTTCATCACCGGCGCCGCGATCCCGATCGACGGCGGCGTCGGCGTCCGCCTCAGCTAGACCCGCTCAGCCAGACCCCCTGAAGGAGAGAGATCCACCGATGAAGATCGCGCGTTTCGAGACGTTCCTCGTGCCGCCGCGCTGGCTGTTCCTGCGCGTCGAGACCGACGAGGGGGTCGTCGGCTGGGGCGAGCCGGTCGTGGAGGGGCGGGCCGCGACGGTCCGCGCCGCCGTCGAGGAGCTGATGGAGGCGCTGATCGGCGCCGACCCGTTGCGGATCGAGGACCACTGGCAGACGCTCACCAAAGGCGGCTTCTACCGCGGCGGCCCGGTCTTCGCCAGCGCGGTCGCCGGGATCGACCAGGCGCTGTGGGACATCCACGGCAAGGTCCGCGGCGCCCCGGTCCACGAGCTGCTGGGCGGTGCGGTGCGCGAGCGCGTGCGGGTCTACTCGTGGATCGGCGGCGACGACCCGGCCGAGTCGGCCGAGCAGGCGACGGCGCAGGTCGAGGCCGGCCTGACCGCCGTGAAGATGAACGCGACCGGGCCGTTCCGCTTCATCGAGACGCGCGCCCAGGTGGCGGCGACGGTGCGGCGCGCCGAGGTCGTGCGCGAGGCGCTGGGGGAGGAGCGCGACGTCGCGCTCGACTTCCACGGCCGCGTTTCGCCGCCGATGGCCAAGCGGCTGATGGCGGCGTTGGAGGAGGTCGCGCCGATCTTCGTCGAGGAGCCGGTCGCGCCCGAGCTGGGCCACGCGATCGCCGGCCTGATCGCCGCCTCGCCGATCCCGATCGCGACCGGTGAGCGGCTCTTCTCGCGCTGGGAGTTCAAGCCCGTGCTCGACGCCGGCGTCGCCGTCGTGCAGCCCGACCTCTCGCATGCCGGCGGGATCTCGGAGGTGCGGCGGATCGCGGCGCTGGCCGAGACCTACGGCGCGGCGCTGGCGCCGCACTGCCCGCTGGGGCCGATCAGCCTCGCGGCCTCGCTGCAGGTCGCGTTCGCGACGCCGAACTTCCTGATCCAGGAGCAGAGCCTGGGAATCCACTACAACGTCGACAACGACCTGCTCGACTACCTCGTCGATCGCTCGGTCTTCTCCTTCGAGGACGGTACGATCGCGCGGCCGACCGCACCAGGCCTCGGCATCGACGTCGACGAGGCGGCGGTGCGCGAGGCGTCCGCGCGCGGTCACAGATGGCGCAACCCGATCTGGCGCGACGCGGACGGCGCATTCACGGAGTGGTGATGAGCACGTCGGTCGAGGTCTTCAGCGAGGTCGTGGCGGAGCTGGGCGAGGGCCCGGTCTGGGATGTGCGCGAGCAGCGGCTCGTGTGGGTCGACATCGACGGTCAGCTGGTCCACGTGACCAGCGCCGACGGCCGCTCGACGCGCTCCTACGCGACGCCGGCGCCGGTCGGCGCGGCCGGGCTGCAGCGCGACGGCGGCCTGCTGCTGGCGCTCGGCGGCGGCTTCGCGCGGCTGTCGCTGGAGGACGGGACGATCGTGCCGCTCGCCGACGCGCCCGGGACCGATCCGCAGATCGCGCGCATGAACGACGCCGAGGTCGACCCGGCCGGCCGCTGGTTCGCCGGCACGAAGGCGTACGACAGCCGCGAAGGCGGCGGCATCCTCTACCGGCTCGACCACGGCGGTCGCGTCACGCCGGTGCTGGAGGGGGTCACGATCTCCAACGGGCTGGCGTGGTCGGCCGACGGCGGCACGCTCTACTACGTCGACACGCCGACGAGAACGATCGCCCGCTTCCCGTTCGAGATGGCCGGCGGGACGCTCGGCGAGCGTGTCGTCCACGCCGACACGAGCGCGCTGACCGGCTCCCCCGACGGGATGACGATCGACGCCGACGGCAACCTCTGGGTCGCCTTCTGGGGCGGCTGGTGCGTGCGCTGCTTCTCCGGCGCCGACGGCGCGCTGCTGGAGGAGATCCCGATGCCGGTCGAGCAGTGCTCGTCGGTCGCCTTCGGCGGCAGGGACCTGCGCCGCCTGCACGTCACGAGCGCCCGCACGGGCCTGTCGGAGGAGCAGCTGCGCGAGCAGCCTGACGCCGGCCGCGTCCACGTCGTTGAGCCCGGCGTGACCGGCGTCGCGACGCGGACGGTGAGCGTCTAGCTTCAGTCGAGGTCGGGCGGGGGCGGGTCGTCGGGCGGCGGCGGGGCGGCGGCCGGCGGGAAGCGCGACTCGCCCTCCTCGGCGACGGCGCGCAGCTGGTCGGCCAGCTCCTTCGTCGCGTCGATCAGCCGCTGGCGCTCCTGCCACAGCCGCTCGACGTCGTCGTCGAGCGCGCGCACCTTCGCGATCGCCTGCTCGTGCAGCACCGCCGACTCCTGCTCGGCGCGCTGGAGACGGTCGTCGGCGGCGGCGCGCGAGCTGCGCGTCGTCTCCTCGGCGGCCTGCTCGGCCTGCTGCAGGATCGCCGCGGTCTGCTCGCCGACGCGGCCGAGCGCCCGCTGCACCGCGGCGGTCGGCTCGGTCCGCTGCTCGAACAGCTCCAGCGCCTGCGTCACGTCGGCGACGTAGGCATCGACGACGTGCGGGTCGTAGCCGCGCCAGACGACGGGGAAGTCGACGTCGCGCAGGCGCGCGAGGTCGGGCGCGTCGGGGTCCAGGCGCGCCGCCACGCGGGCCGGGGCCGCCGGCAGCGCGTCGTGGGCGATCACGTCGAGCGCCGTCGTCGCGTCCTCCTCGGTCAGCGGCCGGTCGCCGGGCGATGCTGGTTCGCCGGGCGGCTCGTCCGGCACGGGCTCCGCCTCCAGCGGCGCCTGCGCCGGGTGCTCGGCGGTCGCGGGATGCTCCGCCGGCTCCTCACCGGCCTCTTCGAGCGCGTCGAAGGGCGCGGTCAGCTCCTCGGCCGCCTGCGGGTCGCTGGGCGGGTCGCCGGGAGCGGCCGCCGCGTCGGGGCCGTCGGGCTGATCTGGTCTGTCGCTCGATTCGAGTGCCACGGACCGGGTGTCCCCGTTGCACGCGCGCGACTAACGGCCCCGCCCGCTCCGCTCAGTGGATCGGCGCCGCGGCGCGGCTGTCTGCCGCCAGCTCGAAGACGTGGAAGTCGCGTCCGATCACCGGCACCGAGACGTTGCAGACCGGCACCGTCCCGACTCTGCCCTGGAAGGTCCCGGCGTGCGCGTGGCCGTGGACGGCGAGCGTCGGCTCGTGCTCCAGCAGCGGCGCCGCGAGCCGGTCGGTGCCGAGGAAGGCCATGATCCCCTCGCCCTCGCCTTCGAGCGTCTCGCGCGTCGGCGCGTAGTGCAGCAGCACCAGCCGCAGCGGGCAGAGCGCGATCTCGCGCAGGCCGTGGTCGAGCGCCTCGACCTCCGCCTGCGTCTCGCGGTAGACCTCGCGCAGCAGCGGTTCGCCGAAGTCGGGCATGTGCGATCCGGGGAAGCCGCCGACGAAGCCCTTCGTGCCGGCGATCCCGACCTCGACGCCGCCGACCTCGCAGATCGCCCAGTCGCGCTCCAGCACGGTGATCCCGCCCTCGCGCAGCGCCGCGGTCAGCTCCGCGGCGCGGTTGACGTGCCAGTCGTGGTTGCCGAGCACGGCGAAGACCGGGATGTCGAGCTGGCGGCAGGCGTCGGCGAGCACGGCGCCCTCCTCGGGCTCGCCGTGGGTCGTCAGGTCCCCGGCCAGCAGGAGCACGTCGGCCTGGCCGCGCAGCGCGGCGAACGCCTCCAGCGCCTGCTCGCGATGGTCCTCGCGACAGTGCACGTCGCCGGCCGCGGCGACGCGGACGACGGGGGCGGGCGCGGACTCCGCGGCGGTGGGCGGCTGTTCGATCTCCATCGCCCGAGCCCTACCCGCACCCGCGGGGACGGCTAACGCCGGCGCGCCCCGGGTACGGGACTCGACATGGGAGGAGATCTCGAAGCCCGCTCGTTCGACGCGATCGTCGACGCCCTGCGCGCCGCCGTGCCGGTGCTGCACGAGGCCGAGATCCCGTTCCTGCTCGGCGGCAGCATGGCGGTGTGGGCCTACGGCGGCCCCGAGCCGGTCAACGACCTCGACCTGATGTTCCGGCCGCAGGACGCCGAACGGGCGCAGCAGGCGCTCGCGCGAGCCGGCTTCCGCACCGGCGACCCGCCGGAGGAGTGGCTGTTGAAGGCGTGGCACCACGACGTGCTCGTCGACCTGATCTTCGCGCCGCGCGGCGTGCCGATCGACGACGACACGCTCGCGCGCGGCAACGAGCGCAGCCTGTCGGCGATCCGCCTGCGCGTGATGGCGCTGGAGGACGTGCTGACGAGCAAGCTGCTGGCGCTCGACGAGCACCAGCTCGACATGTCCTATCTGCTCCAGCTCGTGCGCGCCGTGCGCGAGCAGGTCGACTGGGACGAACTGCGCCGCCGCACCGCCGACTCGCCGTACGCGGAGGCGTTTTTGCTGCTCGCCGAGCGGCTCGGGATCAGCGCGCCGCCGGGCACGGAGCCCACGCCGGCGCCGCCGGCGACGACCCCGTAGCGGCGCGGCTGCGACCCCGAAGCGGCCGGCGAGCGGGCGCGTGCCCGCTACGCTGTGACGCTTGGCTGCGGACGACCACAGCTTCCCCGGCTCCGGACAGGGCCGGACGTGGCTGCGCTTCCTCGCGGCCGCCGTGCTCGTGATCGTGCTGACGGCCGGCGCGACCGCGACGGCCGGCCTGCTCAACGTGCAGAGCTTCGTCGACGACCTGAAGGCCGGCGGCACGATCAGAGGCGTCGACGACGTGATCGAGCGCGCCGAGGTCGGCGAGCCGCGCACGATCCTGCTGATCGGCTCCGACCACCGCTTCGGCGACCCCGGCGACGAGGCCCGCTCGGACACGATGATGCTGATCCGGATCGACCCCGACGCGGCGGCGACGACGATCCTGTCGATCCCGCGCGACCTCAGAGTCAGCTTCGACACGCGCAGAGGCAGCTACACCGACGTGAAGATCAACGACACCTACACGGTCGGCGGCGAGGCGCTGACGGCGAAGGTGATCCGCAGACTGCTCGGGATCGAGATCAACCACATCGCGAACGTCAACTTCACCGGCTTCCGCGAGGCGATCGACGCGATCGGCTGCGTCTACGTCGACGTCGACCACCGCTACTACCACGTCAACGTGCCCGGCGGCGAGCAGTACGCCGAGATCGACATCGAGCCCGGCTACCAGCTGATGTGCGGCGAGAGAGCGCTCGACTACGTCCGCTACCGCCACTTCGACTCCGACTTCGTGCGCGGCGCGCGCCAGCAGGAGTTCCTGCGCCAGCTGCGCTCGCAGTACGACGCGCGCGAGTTCGTCGACGACCCGCACAAGCTGACGAGAGTGATCGGCAGACGGATGCAGACCGACAAGGGGCTGCAGTCGGTGCAGGCGCTGATCGACTTCGGCAAGCTCGTCGCCTTCTCCGCCAGAAACCCGATCCAGCAGATCGCGCTGAGACCGATCTACACGAGAGGGGCCAATGGGGCGTCGTTCGTCGAGACGACGCCGGAGGAGATCGCGCGGGTGCGCGACGAGTTCCTGCACCCGAGCGCGGCGCCGGCGCCAGCCGCCGCCGCGGCGAGACGGGCGCGCGGCGCGAGAAGAGGCGGGCGCAGAGCGGCTCCGGCCACAGCCGCGCCGCCGGCCGACGGCCTCGCCGACATGGCGCAGACGGGCAAGGAGTACGCGATCGGCCTCGGCCCGATGAGATTCCCCGTCTACTATCCGCGCCTGCTGCCGAGCGGCCGCACCTACATGCCGGTCAACACCGGCGCCGAGGGCGGCTACCCGATCGCGTACAAGACGAAGGCCCAGGACGGCAAGATGCGGCAGGCGTACCGGCTCGTGATCGACGTCAGCACCGGGGCCCATCCCGGCAACTACGTCGGCGTCCAGGGGCTGCGCTGGAGCGATCCGCCGATCCTCAGCAACCCCTCCGCCGACCACCGCACCGTCAACGGCAAGAAGCTCGACCTCTACTACGACGGCACGAGACTGCGGCTGGTCGCGTGGAGAACGTCGCAGGGCGTCTACTGGATCTCCAACTCGCTGGAGCGGCTGCTCAGCAACGACCAGATGCTGCGGATGGCCGGCTCGCTGACGCGGCTCGGGCACGGCTGAGGAGCGCGCGCGGCCGCCGGCGCGCCCCGCTCGCGCTTCAGCGCGCGCGGCCCTCCTTCAGCAGCGCGACGGCCTTCTCGACCCGCCGGGCGCGCGTGTCGGCTCTTCTGGCGCTCTCGACGTTGGTGACGTGGAATCTCTTCAGGCTCGGCGAGAGCGTCGCGAAGAACGCCTGCGCGGCCGGCTCGGCGGCGAGCGCCGCGGCGAGGTCCTCCGGCAGCTCGACGGTGCGCGGGGCGGTGTCGAGCGCGAGCGTGACGGCGAGCTCGTCGCCGGCCGCGACGCCGGCCGCCGCGCGCTGCTCGGCGCTGACGGGGACCATCGCGACGCCGCCCATCACGCCGACGGCGGTGCGGTAGGAGTGGTCGTCGCCGAGCGTGACGACGACCAGCGGCCGCTTGCCGCCGCCGAGCTGCTCGACCAGCTCCGGCGGGACGACGAACCCGGTCGCGGTTCTGCGGGCGAGCTCGAGCGTGGCGGTGAAGCTGACGGCTGGCATGGCGGTTCTCCTGGCGGTCGCGGTGGCGTGCGTGTTGGAGCCAAGACGAGGCCGGCCGCGGAAACTCATCGCGGGCGAGGCGGCGCGCGCTCATCCCCGCCCGAGGTAGACCTCCTGGATCAGCGGGCCGTCGCGCAGCTCGGCGGCGCTGCCGGCGGCCGCGACGGTGCCGGTCCGCAGCAGCACGGCGTCGTCGGCGAGCGCGAGCGCGACGCGCGCGTTCTGCTCGGCCAGCAGGATCGTCGTGCCGCCGCCGCGCAGCTCCGCCAGCGCCGCGTAGATCCGCTGCACGACCTTCGGCGCCAGGCCCATCGACGGCTCGTCGAGCACCAGCAGCTGCGGGCGCCGCATCAGCGCGCGGCCCATCGCCAGCATCTGCTGCTCGCCGCCGGAGAGCAGGCCGGCCGGCCGCTCCAGCAGCGGCTCCAGCTCGGGGAAGAGCGCGAGCGGCTGGGCGAGCGAGGCGGGGTCGCGCCAGCTGCGCGCGGAGGTGCGGCCGTACCCGCCCATGCGGAGGTTGTCGGCGACCGTCAGCGAGGCGAAGACGCGCCGGCCCTCGGGCACGAGCGCGACGCCGTCGCGGGCGATCCGGTGGGCGCGGCGGCCGGCCAGCTCGCGCGTCCCGAAGCGGATCGATCCGCCGCTCGGGCGCAGGTGGCCGAGCAGCGCGCGCAGGGTGGTCGTCTTGCCGGCGCCGTTGGCGCCGAGCAGGGCGGTGACGGCGCCGGCGCGCACGTCGAGGTCGATCCCGTGGACGACCTCGACCGGCCCGTGCGCGACGCGCAGGCCGCGGACGGTGAGGAGGGGGTCACTCATCCTCGACCCCCAGATAGGCGTCGATCACGCGCTGGTCCTCGCGTACGGTCGCGGGCGGCCCCTCGGTCAGCACGGCGCCGCCGACGAGCACGACGACGTGGTCGGAGAGGCGCATCACGAGCGGCACGTCGTGCTCGATCAGCAGCACAGCGAGGCCGTCGGCGGAGAGCGCGGCGATGCGGCCGGCCAGCTCGTCGGCGCTCGCCGGCGGCAGGCCGGCGGCCGGCTCGTCGAGGATCGCCACCGAAGGCCGGCCGACCAGCATCCGCGCCGGCTCGACCAGCTTCGCCTCGCCGAACGAGAGCGACTCGACGCGCCGCTGCGCGAGGTGGCCGATCGAGAAGCGCTCCAGCGCCGCCAGCGCCGCCTCGCGCAGCGCGCGCCGCGAGAGGCCGTGCGCGTGCGCGCCGACCATCACGTTCTCCAGCACCGTCAGCCCTTCGAACAGCTCGAGGTTCTGGAAGGTCCGCCCGAGCCCCAGCGACGCGCGCCGCCAGGTCGTCGTGCGCGTCACGTCGCGGCCGCCGAGCGTGACGGTGCCGCTGTCGGGGCGGACGATCCCGCTGGCGACGTTGGCGAGCGTCGACTTGCCGGCGCCGTTGGGCCCGATCAAGGCGGTCACGCTGCCGGCTCTGACGCTCAACGAGACGTCGCGCAGCACCTCGACGCCGCCGTAGCGCTTGCCGACGCCGCTCAGCTCCAGCACGTTCATCGTGGGACCTCCCGCGCCTCGCGCCGCCCGCGTCGCCAGTCCGACAACGTCCCCACGACCCCGTGCGGCAGCGCCTGCACGGTCACGAGGAAGAGCAGGCCGATGATCAGCGGTCTGACGTCGGAGGCGTCGGCGAGCAGTTCGTCGAGCGCGAACAGCAGCCCGGCTCCGACGACCGGCCCCAGCAGCGTGCCGGCGCCCGCGAGCGTCAGCACGACCAGCAGCGTGACGGCGGCGAAGAAGCCGAACGGCTCCGGGCTGACGAAGCCGTTCTCGTACGTCTCCAGCGCCCCTGCGAGGCCGGCGTAGGCGCCCGACAGCGTGAAGGCGATCAGCCGCAGGCGGAAGACGGGCACGCCCGCCGCCGCCGCGGCCGGCTCGGAGGTCGCCGCCGCGCGCAGCGCCAGGCCCCAGCGCGACGCCGCGAACCAGCCGGCGAAGGCGAGACCGAGGAAGGCGAGCGGCGCGGCGAGCCAGTAGATCCGCGTCGGCGTGTCGAGGATCAGCGAGCCGAACTCGAGGATCGGCACGCCGAGCAGGCCGTTGGGACCGCCGGTCAGCGAGACCGCACGCCCGAACAGCAGGAAGAGGACGACGCCGGCGCCGAGGCTCGCCATCGTGAAGTAGAGGCCGCGCAGCCGCAGCGACGGCAGCCCGACGATCACGCTCGCGGCCGCGACGACCAGCGGCGCGGCGACGAACGAGAGCCAGATCGGCCCGATCGCCTCGGCGCCGAGGATGCCGGCGGCGTAGGCGCCGAGGCCGTAGAAGCCGGCCTGCGCGAGCGACACCTGGCCGGCGTAGCCGTTGATCAGGTTGAGCCCGGTCAGCAGCAGCAGGTTGATGCAGAAGCCGACCAGCAGGCCGTGCTCGTAGTCGCCGTGGAAGAGGAACGGCGCGGCGGCGAGGCCGGCGCCGACGAGCGCCAGCACGATCAGGCGGAAGCGGGGCTCGGAGAGCGGTCTAGACACGTTCCACCTTCACGGCCGCGAACAGCCCGGTCGGCCGCGTGAAGAGCACGATCAGCAGGATCGAGAAGGCGACGACGTCGGCGTAGGTGGAGGAGACGTAGCCGGCGAACCACGCTTCCATCAGCCCGATCGCGAAGCCGCCGACGACGGCGCCCGGCATCGAGCCGAGGCCGCCGAGCATCGCGGCCGCGAAGCCCTTCAGGCCCAGCAGCGTGCCGAAGTCGTAGTTGACGGGGGAGACGGCGGCGAGGCCGGCGCCGGCGGCGGCCGCCAAGGCGCCCGCGAGCGCGAACGACCAGGCGGCGGCGCCGCGGCGCGAGAAGCCCGAGGCGGCGGCCATCTCGCCGTCGTCGGCGCTCGCGCGCAGCGCCACGCCGAGCGGCGCCCAGCGCAGGAAGGCGGCGAGCGCGCCGGCGGCGACCGCGACCAGCGCGCAGTTCCACAGCGCCTGCGCGTCGAGCACCGCGCCGCCGACGTGCAGCGTCGAGGTGCCGGAGAAGCCGGGCAGCGTGTACGCCTGACGGTCGGTCACCAGCAGCACGACCGCCTTGATCGCGACGCCGAGACCGATCGTCGCGAGCGTGATCGTGTTGGGGTTGGGCGTGCGCGTGAAGCGCACGCAGATCACTTCCGTCGCCAGACCGCAGAGCGCGCCCATCAGCACGACGACCAGCACGACGACGGCGAGCGGCGGGTCGGCCCATTGGTGCAGGGCTCCCGCCGTCACGCCGGCGAGCATCACGTACTCGCCCTGGGCGAAGTTGATCGCCCGCGTCCCGCGGAACACGATCGCGAAGCCGAGCGCGACGAGCGCGTACGCGGCGCCCGTCGTGAGGCCCGAGAAGGTGAGCTGCAGGAAGTCGGTCATCGTGGGTGTCGGTCGTGCGTGCTGTGCGACGGGCGGGTGCGGCTACTCCGTCAGGCCGTCTCTGGCCGGCACGAACCGTCTGCCGTCCCACTCGGAGATCGCGACGGCGTCGACGCCGAGACCGGAGTGGTCCTCGGCCGTGTATCTGAAGTCGCCGTTGACGCCCTGGTAGGAGCCGAGCCCCTCCAGCGCCTCCGCGAGCGCCTCGCCGGACAGCTCGCCGCCGCTCGCTCTGATCGCCTCGGCGACGAGCTGGACGCCGTCGTACGCCTGCGCGGCGAAGACGTTGGCCGGCTCGTTGTACTTCGCCTCGTAGGCGTCGGCGAATCTCGTGATGATCGCCTTCTGCGGGTCGCCGTCGGGCAGTCTGTCGTAGATCGGCAGCTTGCCGGCGGACAGCAGCGCGCCTCTGGCGGCGGCGCCGGCCTGCTCATAGAAGGCCGGGTCGGCCGAGCCGAAGCCGAGCCCGAGCAGGTTTCTGTCGAGCCCGAGCTGCTGCGCGTTCTTGAGGAACGTCGTCGCGGCCGGGGTGGTCGTCCACGCGACGTACGCCTGCGGGTTCGCTCTGCGCAGGTTGGTCAGCTGCGGCGTGAGGTTGGTCGCGGTCGGGTCGAAGCTCTCGCTCTGGACCTCGATCCCGGCCTCCGGCGCGAGTCTCTCGAGCTCCGCCTTGGCCGACTCGCCGAAGCCCGAGGTGTCGGGCAGGAAGCCGACCGCTCTGACGCCGCGGGCGTTCCAGAAGTCGGCCGTGCGCTGGAGCACGATCGTGTCGTTGAAGGTCGACTTGAACGTCGTCGGTCTCTCGTCGGCGGGCTGCACGATCTCGCGCGCGCCCTCGGTCGCCATGAAGAGCTTGTCGGCGCGCTGCAGCAGCGGCTGCATCGCGAGCGCGATGCCCGACTGCGAGCCGCCGCCGACGACCACGTCGACGTCGTCGCGGCTGATCAGGCGGCGCGTCTGGTCGACGGCCTTGGCGGTGTCGCCGGCCGGGTCGTAGAAGACGACCTCCAGTCTGCGGCCTTCGACGCCGCCGGCCTCGTTCAGCTCGTCGACGGCCAGCTCCAGGCCCTTGCGCATCTTGTCGCCGACGACCGCCGGCGGGCCCGTGACGGAGAAGAGCGAGCCGACCTTGATCGGATCGCCGCCGCCGCCGCTGCTGTCGCTCTGGGCGGACGCGGTGCTGGCGCCGGCGCTGCCGCTGCCGGTGTCGTCGTCATCGGAGCCGCAGGCGGCCAGCGCGAACGGCGCGGTCGACAGCAGCAGCGCCAAGGCGATCGTGCGGCGGGGTGAGAAGCGTCGGGTCTCCACCGGCCCTCCAGTGGTGTCGTGGGGTGGCATGCGAACGTCCTGTGCGCTCACACAGGAAGAGTTGTATCATCTGGACCGGCTTAGTCAAGAATTGGAAGGCAGGCAGCCGTGCCGGATTGGAAGATCACCCCGCTCGTCGTCGCGATCGGGCCGCAGCGCGAGAAGAGTCGCTTCACCTACATGCACAACTTCGGCGAGAAGGTCGACATCCCGTACGTCTCGTGGCTGCTGCAGGACGGCACCCACAACGTGCTCGTCGACACCGGCTGCAGCGCCGCCGACTACGCCGACAAGGTGCGTCCCGGAGACGGGCCGCTGATGCTCGCCGGCGAGCAGTTCGCCGACGTCCAGGACGTCGTCCCGATCGAGCAGCGTCTCGCCGAGCAGGGGCTCGACTTCAGCGCGATCGACCTGCTGATCCAGACGCACCTCGACTGGGATCACACGATGAACACGCCGAAGCTGGCGGGCTCCGGCGCGCGCGTCGTCGTGCAGCGGAAGGAGTGGGAGCAGATCCCCGCGCACCCGCTGTTCGCTTCCACCTACGCGCCGAGAGAGACGTACGCCGAGATCGAGGCGCTCGGGCTCGAGCTGCTCGACGGCGAGCAGGAGATCCTGCCGGGGCTGGAGCTGATCGTCACGCCCGGCCATTCGCCGGCCGGCCAGTCGGTCGTCGTGCAGACCGGCGAGGGCCCGCACGTGATCGTCGGCATGTGCACGATCGCGGAGAACTTCTGGCCTTCGGAGGCGGTCCTCTCGAAGGGGACGTATACGGTGATCCCGACCGGCATGCACATCGACCCGATCGAGACGTACGACTCGATGCAGCGGATCAAGGCGATCCCGGAGGCGAGAATCCTCCCGTTCCACGACATCGCCGTGCTCGACTACGAGGTGCTCGGGTAGGGCGATGTCGCGCCCGCTCGGTGCCGCGCGGCCGCGCCGCGAGGACGATCGCCTCGTGCGCGGGCTCGCCCGCCACGTCGCCGACCTCGTGCGGCCGCGGCAGCTGGAGGCGGTCTTCGTCCGCTCGCCGCATCCCGCCGCGCGGATCGGCGGCATCGACGCCGCGGCGGCGCTCGCGCTGCCGGGCGTTGCCGCGGTGCTGACCGCGGACGACCTGCCGCACACGCCGCTGCTCGACAGCGTTCGCATCGACGGCTTGCTGAAGACCCCGCAGCCGGCGCTGGCGGGTGGCCTCGTGGCCGTCGCGGCGGGCGGCGCGGCGGCGGGCGGCGCGGCGGCGGGCGAGGGGCTCGCGGCGGGCGTCGTGCGCTTCGTCGGCGAGCCGGTCGCGCTCGTGCTGGCATCGACGCGGGCGGCGGCCGAGGACGCCGCCGAGCTGGTCGCGGTCGACTGGCAGCCGACGCCGTTCGTGCTCGAACCCGGCGCCGCGCGGGCGCCCGGCGCCCCGCTGGTGCACGAGCACGTGCCCGGCAACCTGCTGTTCGCGCAGGCGAAGTCCTACGGCGACCCCGACGGCGCCTTCGCCGCCGCCGACCTCGTGATCGAGCAGCCGCTGATCGGCAACCGTTACCTGGCCGCGCCGTTGGAAGGGCGCGGCTGCCTGGCGGAGCCGGCGGGCGACGGCTTGACAGTGTGGGCCTCGACGATGGGGCCGCACCTGCTGCGGCGGCGGCTGGCGCAGACGACGGGGATCGCCGAGCAGCTGCTGCGGGTGATCGCGCCCGATGTCGGCGGGGCGTTCGGATTGAAGATCCCGGCGGCGCCGGAGGAGATCGCGGTCGCGCTGGCGGCGCGGGCGGTCGGCCGGCCGGTGCGCTGGGTCGAGGGCCGGCGCGAGCAGCTCGTCGCCGCGCCGCACGCGAAGGACCAGCGGATCGCGCTCTCGCTGGCGGTGTCTGGCAGCGGGGAGCTGCTGGGCGTGCGCGCGACCTTGACCGGCAACGCGGGCGCGTACTCGTTCAACAGCGCCAGCGCGCTGATCGAGCCGTACCTGGGCGCCGGATTGCTGCCCGGTCCGTACCGGATCGAGCACGTCGGGGCGGAGATCTTCTCGGTCCTGACCCACACCTCGCCGATGTCGCCCTACCGCGGCGTCGGCTGGACGCAGCCGCACACCGCGCGCGAGCTGGCGCTCGACCGCGCGGCGCGGGCACTGGGGATCGACCCGGCCGAGCTGCGCCGCCGCAACCTCGTGACGAGCTTCCCGCACCGCTCCGCGACCGGGATGGAATACGACAGCGGCAGCTACGTGGAGTCGCTCGAGTCGGCGGTCGGGCTGGTTGATGCGTCGGACGCGCCGCACTTCGCGCAAGGCGAGCCGCGATCTGCGCAGGATGCGCCGGCAAGCGCGCGGGACGCGCCGCACTTTGCGCAAGCCGCGCCGCGACTCGACCCACCCGCGCCGGGAATCCGCCGCGGCGTCGGCGTGACCTCCTACGTCGAACCGGCCGGCTGGGGCAGCGACGGCGCGCTGCAGTCGGAGTGGTCGTTCGCCTCGCACGACAGCGTGCGGCTGCAGGTCGACCCGACCGGCGGCGTGGTCGCGGCGATCGGCACGCCGAGCCAGGGCCAGGGCCACGCGACGACGCTCGCGCAGGTCGTCGCCGACGAGCTTGGCGTGCGCGTCGAGGACGTGGCGCTGATCGCCGACGACACCAACGCGACACCGGTCAGCACCGCCGGCACGCGCGCCAGCCGCGTCGCGACGGTGATCGGCGGCGCGCTCGCGCTCGCCGCCCGCAGATTGCGCGCGCGGCTGCTGGAGGTGGCCGCGGCGGTGTTGGAGGCGGAGGCCGCCGGGCGCGGTGACGCGCCTGCGCCCGGCGACGCCGGCCCGCGCGGCGGTGCGCTGTCCCTCATTGACGGCCTCGTCCACGGCGGTGCGCGTGAGCTGACGCTGCGCGAGCTGGCGGAGGCGGCGCACTTCGACCCGGCGCTGCGGGCGCGGCTGCCCGAGCCCGACCTGCTCGTGACGCAGTTCCACGACCCGCCCGCGACGTACAGCAACGGGGCGATCGCGGCGGTCGTAGACGTCGACCTCGGCACCGGCGGCGTGACCGTGCGCCAGCTGGCGGTGGTCGAGGACTGCGGCACGGTGCTCAACCCGACCGTCGTCGACGGCCAGGCGGCCGGCGCCGTCGTGCAGGGCCTCGGCGGCGCGCTGCTGGAGGACGTCGACTACGGCGCCGACGGCCGGCCGCGCGGCGACTCCTTCGGCAGCTACCTGCTGCCGCGCATCACGGACGTGCCCGAGCTGGCGATCGCCCACCACAGCTCGCCTTCGCCGCTGACCGTCAACGGCGTGAAGGGGATGGGGGAGTCCGGCGCGATCGCTGCCCCCGCCGCGATCGCCTGCGCCGTCGCCGCCGCGCTCGCCGCTGACGGCTTCACCGTCGACCGCCTCCCGCTGACACCGGCACGCGTGGTCGAGGGGCTGACCCGCGCCGCCGCGCCCGCCAACGCTGCCGCCGCGCCCGCCAGCGCCGCGCGCGCCGCCGCCGCGCCGCCTCCCCCGGAGCCCTTGCAATGACCCTCCCACCGTTTGAGTACGCCCGTCCACACGCGCTCGACGAGGCGGCCGCGCTGCTCGCGACCGACGGTGCTCGCGCGCTGGCCGGCGGGCAGAGCCTCGTGCCCGCGCTCGCCGCCCGGCAGCCGGGCGGGCCGCGGCCGCGGCTGCTCGTCGACCTCGCGCGGCTGCCCGGCCTCGACACGATTGCGCTCGACCCCGACGGCCGTCTTCGCATCGGCGCGCTGGTGCGCCAGCGCGCCGCCGAGCGCTCGCCGCTGGTCGCCCGGCACGCGCCGCTGCTCGCTCAGGCGCTCGCGCAGGTCGGCCACCCCTCGACGCGCAATCGCGGCACCGTCGTCGGCAGTCTCGCGCACGCCGAGCCGGCCGCCGAGGTCCCGGCCGTCGCCGTCGCGCTCGGCGGCGTCGCCGTGATCGCCGGCCCGGCCGGGGCCCGTCGCGAGCTGCCGGTCACCGATCTCCTCCAAGGCCCGCAGCGGCTCGCGCTCGACCCGGGCGAGCTGATCGCCGAGCTGCTGCTCGACCCGCTCGTGCCCGGCGAGCGCCAGGCGTGGCTGGAGTTCGCGCCGCGCCGCTTCGACCTGCCGCTCGTCGGCGTCGCCGCCCGCGTCGTGCCCGGGCGCGAGCCCCGCCTCACCCTCGCCGGCGTCGCGCCCACGCCGATGAGCGTCACCCAGCACCCCGCAGAGGGGTGCGATATGACGCTCCTCGAAGGACTCGACCCGCATCGCACCCGAATCGCGCGCACGCTGACGCGCCGCGCGCTGGAGGCGTGCGGGCGATGATGCTCCCGATCACCCTCACGGTCGACGGCGCGCGGACCACCGTCGAGGTCGAGCCGCGCGAGACGCTCGCCGACGTGCTGCGCGACCGGCTCGGCGTCTACGGCGTGCGCGTCGCCTGCGGCGAGGGTCACTGCGGCGCCTGCACGATTCAGCTCGACGGCGCGACCGCGCGCGCCTGCACGCTGCTGGCGGTGCAGGCCGACGGCGGCGCGATCCGCACCGTCGAGGGGATGGCGCCGACGGGCGCGCCGCTGCACCCGCTGCAGGCGGCCTTCGTCGCCGAGCACGCGCTGCAGTGCGGCTTCTGCACGGCCGGGATGCTGATGAGCGCCGAGGAGCTGCTGCGCGAGCGGCCGCAGGCGAGCGACGACGAGATTCGCGCCGGTCTGGCCGGCAATCTCTGTCGCTGCACGGGCTACCAGGGGATCGTGCGCGCTGTGCGGCGCGCACGGGACGAGGCGAACGAGGGGGAAGCGAGATGAGCACACGACAACCGCAGGAGCGCGTCGGGCGCGATCCGGAGAGGACGCGCGAGGAGCGCGTCGGGCGCGATCCGGAGAGGGCGCGCGAGGAGCGCGTCGGGCGCGATCCGGAGAGGGCGCGCGAGGAGCGCGTCAAGCGCGATCCCGAGAGATCGCGCGAGGCGATCCTGAGCGCGGCCGAGGAGGTCTTCGCGCGCGAGGGCTTCGACGGCGCGAGCCTCGTCAAGATCGGCCGCGCGGCGAGCGTCTCGGCGGCCCTGCCGGCCTACTTCTTCCAGGACAAGCAGGGGCTTCACGACGCCGTCATCGAGCGGCTCTTCCACGACCGCGACCTCGCGCTGGAGCCGGTCTGCGAGCAGGCGACCGCGGCGCTGGCGGACTCGCCCGACGGGCTGCGGCGGGGGCTGGAGATCCTCGTCGGCGGCTATCTCGCCTTCCTCCAGCAGCGGCCGAGCTTCGTCCACCTGATGGCGCGCGAGGCGCTCGAGATCCCGCGCCGCGCGACCGCCCCGCGCCACTCGCAGGTGCTCGAACGCGGCATCGACCGCTTCATCGACTCGCTGCCGCAGAGCGGCAGGCCGTCACTCGACCGCGGCCATCTGCTGATCACGCTCGTCGCGCTCTGCTGGTTCCCGCTCGAGCACGACGCGACGATGCTCGCCGGCATGGGCTACGCGACCTGGACCGACGCCTTCATCGCCGCGCGCACCGAGCACGTCGTCGACGTGCTGCTGCGGGTCCTCAGCCCCTGACGATGGGCATACCGAATGGAACAGAGCCGTGACGGGTTCACCACCTAAACTCGACTTACTCGCTCTGCACAGGAGACAAGGATGATCTTTCGCCAACTGATCGACAGCGACCTCGGCTGCGCCTGCTACCTGCTCGGGGACGACGGTCGCGCGGTCGTCGTCGACCCGGGCCTCGACGTCGACCGGATCGTCGCGGCCGCGGCGGAGGAGAGAGTGACGATCGAGCTGATCGTCGAGACCCACGTCCACGCCGACCACGTCTCCGGGCGCGCGCTGCTGGCGGCCCGGACCCGCGCCGCGATCCGGCTGCCGGCCGACGCCGGCTACGACGACGGCGCCGGCACGCCGCTGCGCGACGGCGAGACGATCGACCTCGGCGTGATGCGGATCACGGCGCTGGCGGCGCCCGGCCACCGCCCGGAGCACATCGTCCTGCTCGTCGCCGACCGCTCGCGCAGCGACGAGCCGTGGCTGCTGCTGAGCGGCGACTCGCTGCTCGTCGGCGACCTCGCGCGGCCCGACCTGGCCGTCGAGCCGGGCGAGGGCGCGCGGGCGCTGCACGCGACGCTGGCGCGGATCGGCGAGCTGCCCGCCGGTGTCGAGCTGTGGCCCGGCCACGTCGGCGGCTCGCTCTGCGGCGGCCCCGGCCTGTCGCGCAAGACCAGCTCGACGCTCGGCTTCGAACGGCTCGCCAACCCGCTGCTGGCGGTCGGCGCCGACGAGCTGGCGCAGCGGCTGATCGCATCGCTGCCGGCGCGCCCGCCGACGGTCGAGCAGGTCGTCGCGCGCAACAGAGGGGTGACGCCATCGCCCCTCCCGAACCTCGCGCCGCTCGACGCCGGCGCCCTCGCCGCGGCGCTCGCCGACGGCGCGACGCTGCTCGACGGCCGCGACGCCGACGCCTTCGACGCCGCCCACGTGCGCGGCTCGCTCAGCCTCGCGCTGCGCGGCAACGGCCTCGGCACGCGCGCCGCGTGGGTGCTCGACCCGGAGGATGAGCTGGTCGTGCTCGGTGCCGACGCCGATGCCGCGCGCGAGCTGGCGCGGCGCCTGCGCGCCGTCGGGCTCGACAACGTGGTCGGGATCGTGGCGGCCGAGGTCCTCGAAGCGACGACGGTCGAGGAGGTCGCGCCGCTGACGGTCGAGCAGCTGGCGGAGCGGCTCGCCGACGGGGAAGTGACCCTGGTCGACGTGCGTGACACGCCGGAGTGGGGCGCTGGCCACCTCGCGCGCGGCGTCCATCTGCCGCTGCAGCGGCTGCGGGCGGAGGCGGCGGAGCTGCCGGCCGGCCCGCTCGCGATCGCCTGCGCCGGCGGGCCGCGCGCTGCCTTCGCGGCGAGCTGGCTGCGTGCGCACGGTCACGACGCCCGCCGCGTCGCCGACGGCGGCGTCCCCGACCTGCCCGCGCTCGGCCTGGAGCTGGTCGCGGCCTAGATGGTCGATGCCACGGCGCAGGTCGTGGCATCAACCATCTAGAGCCCGCGCAGGTCTGCGGGCGTGTCGACGTCGCGCGGCGGTGGCCCGTCGCACGGGATTGGCTCGACGGCGACCGTCGCCAGCAGCTCGCGCGCGCCGCTGTCGCCGCGCAGCTCGGCGACGGCGGCGAACAGCTGACGCCGCAGCAGCACCGGGTGGCCGGGCCGGCCGTCGTAGGTGGCGCGCGCGGCGGGGGAGAGGGAGGCGGGGCGCGCGCTGCCGCCAGCCGCGCCGTCGCCCGCCGCATCGCCGCCCGCCGCCGAT
>NZ_JAWSTH010000059.1:0-38504 GCF_033542075.1 Conexibacter stalactiti | reverse complement strand
CGCCGCCCTGGCCGCCGCGACCGCGACCGCCGCGGCCACGGCCACGGCCGTCACCGGGACCGCCGCCGCCCGGACCGCCGCCCTGGCCGCCACGTCCGCCACGGCCACGGCCACGGCCGTCACGGCCGTCGCGGCGGTTGCGGTCGGGCGCCTGCGGGCCCGGGTCGTCCATCTGCGTGAGATCGGCGCCCGTGTAGCCGTCGGGCATGATCTCGCCCTTGTTGATCCAGCACTTCACGCCGATGCGGCCGAACGTCGTTCTGGCCTCGTGGAAGCCGTAGTCGATGTCGGCGCGCAGCGTGTGCAGCGGGACGCGGCCGTCGGAGTAGCTCTCCGTACGGGCCATCTCAGCGCCGCCGAGGCGACCGCCGACCTGGACCTTCACGCCCTTCGCGCCCGAGCGCATCGCGCTCGTGAGCGCGCGCTTCATCGCGCGACGGAAGGCGACGCGGTTCTGCAGCTGCTCGGCGATCGACTGCGCGACGAGGCGCGCGTCGAGCTCCGGACGCTTGATCTCGAGGATGTTGACCTTGACCTGCTTGTTGGTGATGCGATGCAGGTCACGGCGCAGCGCGTCGACCTCGGAACCGGACTTGCCGATCACGATGCCGGGACGCGCGGTGTTGATGTTGACCTCGACCTCGTTCGCGTTCTTGCGAATCGTGATGTCGGACAGGCCGGCGTGCGAGAGCCGGCCGATGATGTGCTCGCGGATCGCAATGTCCTCGACGAGGTAGTCGGAGAACTGCTTCTCGTTGAACCAGTTCGACTTCCAGTCGTGGATGTAGCCCACGCGGAGCGACTCGGGATGGACTTTCTGCCCCATGGTGTCGTTACTCCTTCGGCGTGAGCAGGATCGTGAGGTGACTGGTGCGCTTGCGAATCGGCGTCGCGCGGCCCATGGCGCGCGGGCGGAACCGCTTCAGCGTCGGGCCCTCGTCGGCGTGAGCCGCCTTGATGACGAGGTCGTCGCCGTCGAGCTCGTGGTTGTGCTCGGCGTTCGCCACGGCCGACTCGAGCAGCTTGCTCCAGTCCTTCGCGACTGCACGCGGGGTGAAGGCGAGGATGGCGCGAGCCTCCTCGACCGATCTGCCGCGAATGTGATCGCAGACGAGCCGCGCCTTGCGGGCGGAGGAGCGCACGTACTTGGCGTGCGCGCGCACGACCGGGCGCTCGCCGGCGTCGGCCTTGGAGGCCTTCGCGGGAGCCGCTCTGGTCGGCTGCTCGTCGCCGGCGTCGGCTCTCGCCGCTCTTCTCGCCGCGCGTCTGCGTCTCGGCGCTGCTCTGGCCTCGGCCTCGGCGGGCTCGTCAGCCGCAGCGACGGGCTCCTCCGCGGGCGTCTCCGCCGCGGTGGGCTCCGTCTCCCCGGACTCAGGGGCCCCCGTGTCGGTGGCCTCGGTCTCCGGCGTCTTCGGCTCGGGAGTCTCTGTTCTGTCGTTCTCGTCAGCCATGGAAATCTCTAACGGCGCTTGCCGGTCTGGGTGTGACCACGGTAGAGGCGCGTCGGCGCGAACTCGCCGAGCTTGTGGCCCACCATGGACTCGTTGACGAAGACCGGGATGTGTCTACGGCCGTCGTGGACCGCGATCGTGTGACCGACCATCTCCGGGAAGATGGTCGAGGTCCGCGACCAGGTCTTGATCATCTGCTTCGTGTTGGCCGCGTTCATGCTTTCGATTCGCGCCATCAGGCGCTCCTCGACGAACGGGCCCTTCTTGCTCGAGCGGCTCATCTCGTCGTCACCCTCTAGCGCTTCTTGCCGCGGCGGCGCCCGCGGACGATGTAGCGGTCAGACTGCTTGCCCTTCTTGCGCGTGCGGTAGCCGAGCGTCGGCACGCCCCACGGCGTCACAGGGTGACGGCCGGGAGTCGTGGAGCCCTCGCCACCGCCGTGCGGATGGTCGACCGGGTTCATGGCGGTACCACGCGTCTGCGGGCGGACGCCCAGGTGACGCTTGCGGCCGGCCTTGCCGATCTTGACGTTCTGGTGGTCGGCATTGCCGATCACGCCGATCGTCGCGCGGCACTCGGCGCGCACCAGCCGCATCTCGCCCGAGGGCAGACGCAGCGTGGCGTGGTCGCCGTCCTTCGCGAGCAGCTGCACCGAGTTGCCGGCGGAACGGGCGATCTGCCCACCGCGGCCCGGCGTCAGCTCCACGTTGTGGATGACCGTACCGGCGGGGATCCGCTCCAGCGGCAGGCAGTTGCCGATGCGGATCTCCGCCTCGGGACCGCTGACGACCGTCGCGCCCACGCCCAGTCTCGCCGGAGCGAGGATGTAGCGCTTCTCGCCGTCCATGTAGTGGAGCAGCGCGATGTACGCCGAACGGTTCGGGTCGTACTCGATCTGCGCGACCTTGGCCGGCACGCCGTCCTTCAGGCGCTTGAAGTCGATCCGGCGGTAGAGGCGCTTGGCGCCACCGCCGCGATGGCGCGAGGTCTTGCGGCCGTAGGAGTTGCGACCACCCGACTTCGTCAGACCCTCGACGAGCGACTTCTCCGGCTTGCTGCGCGTGATCTCCGCGAAGTCCGGATATGTGACGAAACGACGGCCGGGGCTCGTCGGCTTCGGCTTGCGAATGCCCATTACTCAGCCCCCTCCAGGCCCTGGAAGATCGGGATCGTGTCGCCGTCGCCAACCTGGACGATGGCCTTCTTCCACGTGCGGGTGCGCCCGGAGGTATACCCGCGCCGCTTCGGCTTGCTTCTGACGGCGATCGTGCGCACGTCCTGCACTCTCACGTCGAAGAGCTCCTCGACGGCCTGGCGGATCTGCGTCTTGTGCGCGTCCGGGTGGACCCGGAACGTGTACTTGCCGATCTCGGCGAGCACGAAGCTCTTCTCCGAGACGACGGGACGGATGATGATCTGGCTCGCGTCCATGACTACGCCGCCTCCTCCTGCGCGGCGCCCGTGGCGCGCGCGGTGATCTGGGCCAGCGCGGTCTCCGAGATGAGCAGCGACGCGGCGCCGATCACGTCGGCGACGCCCGCGTCCTCGACCGGCAGCACGAGAACCCGCTCCATGTTGCGGAACGACAGGCCCGCGTTCGCCTCGTCACCGTCGAGCAGGACCAGCGTCGGGTTCGGCTGCCCCCAGTCGGCGAGCAGCTTCGCCGCGGCCTTCGTCGACGGCGCGTCGAACGACGTCGCGTCGAAGACGGCCAGCGAGCCGCGGTCGACCTGCACCGACAGCGCGCTGCGCAGCGCGGCGCGGCGGGCCTTGCGGTTGACCTTGAACGTGTAATGGCGCGGGGACGGGCCGAAGACCGTGCCGCCGCCCTTCCAGATCGGCGAGCGCGAAGAGCCGGCGCGTGCGCGACCGGTGCCCTTCTGGCGCCACGGCTTGGCGCCGCCGCCGCGAACGTTGCCGCGCGTCTTCGTCGCGGAGGTGCCCTGACGGAGCGCATTCAGCTCCGAGCGCACCGTCTCGTGAACGAGCGGGCCGTTGAACTTCGCGGTGAACGCCAGATCGTCGAGAACGACCTCACCGCCGCCGAGCTTGGGAGCGCTAGGCATCGGTGCGCACCTCCACCGTGCCGCCCTTGGGACCGGGGACCGATCCGCGGACGAGCATCAGGTTGTCCTTGCTGATGATCTCGACGATCTCGAGACCCTTCTGAGTGGCGCGCTTGTTGCCCATCTGGCCGGGGCCGCGGATGCCCTTCATCACGCGGGCGGGCCAGGCGGACGCACCGATCGAACCCGGGGCGCGCACGTTGTGCGAGCCGTGGGACGCCGGACCGCGTCTGAAGTTGTGGCGCTTGATCGTGCCCTGGAAGCCCTTGCCCTTCGAGGTGCCGGCGACTCTGACGGTCTGCCCGGCCTCGAAGGTGTCGACGGTGACGGTCTCGCCGACCGTCAGCTCGGCAGCCTCGTTGCGGAACTCCACCAGGTGGCGGTGCGCGGAGGCGTCGGCCTTCTTCAGGTGGCCGAGCTCGGCCTTCGTCAGCTTCTTCTCACGGCAGGCGCCGAACGCGAGCTGCACGGCTTCGTAGCCGTCGCGCTCGAGCGTGCGGATCGCCGTGACGGGGCACGGCCCGGCCTCCAGGACGGTGACGCGCTCGACGCGGCCGTCTTCGAGGAAGCGCTGGGTCATGCCGAGCTTCTTCGCGAGGATCGCCGGCATCTCAGCTCGCCAGCCTGATCTCGATGTCGACGCCCGCGGGGAGATGGTCGAGGCGCTGAAGCGAGTCGACCGTCTTGGGCGTCGGCTGATGGATGTCGATCAGCCGCTTGTGCGTGCGGATCTCGAAGTGCTCGCGCGAATCCTTGTCCTTGAAGGGGGAGCGGATCACGCAGTAGACGTTCTTCTCCGTCGGCAGCGGCACAGGCCCGGACACGGTCGCGCCGGTACGAGTCGCCGTCTCGACGATCTCCTTCGCCGCCGTCTCGATCGCTGAGTGATCGTAGGACTTGAGGCGAATGCGGATCTTGTTCTGGGCCAGAGTTGCCACGTGTGCCTTTGGTTTCGTTCCGTCCGGTACTTGCTGTGTTCTTACGATTGGTCTTTTGCGCGCTGAAGGCGAGTCCCAGGGTCATCGGGACCCGCCAGCTCGTCGTATCTCTCGACTTCAGCGTGCGACGGCGGGGCGCAGGCGCCCCGCCGTTGTGCAGCTGTTGCTACTGAATGACCTCGGTCACGACGCCGGAGCCGACGGTGCGGCCACCCTCGCGGATGGCGAACCGGAGACCCTGGTCCATGGCGATCGGCTGGATCAGCTCGATCTCCATCTGGATGTTGTCGCCCGGCATGACCATCTCGACACCCTCGGGGAGGTTCGAGACGCCCGTCACGTCGGTCGTCCGGAAGTAGAACTGCGGGCGGTAGCCCGTGAAGAACGGCGTGTGACGGCCGCCCTCTTCCTTCTTCAGGATGTAGACCTCGGCCTTGAACTTCGTGTGCGGCGTGATCGAGCCCGGCTTGCAGAGGACCTGCCCGCGCTCGATCTCCTCGCGCTTGGTGCCGCGGAGGAGGCAGCCGACGTTGTCGCCGGCGCGACCCTCGTCGAGGATCTTGCGGAACATCTCGACACCGGTCACGACCGTGTTGGTCGTGTCCTTGATGCCGACGATCTCGACCGTGTCACCGGTGTTGATGATGCCCTGCTCGATGCGGCCGGTCGCGACGGTGCCGCGGCCGGTGATCGAGAAGACGTCCTCGACCGGCATCAGGAACGGCTTGTCGAGCTGACGCTCGGGCTCCGGGATGTAGGAGTCGAGGGCGGCAGCGAGATCGATGATCTTCTGCTTGTACTCCTCGTCGCCCTCGAGCGCCTTCAGCGCCGAACCCGTGATGAACGGGATGTCGTCGCCCGGGAAGTCGTACTCGCTGAGGAGGTCACGGACCTCGACCTCGACGAGCTCCAGGAGCTCCTCGTCGTCGACCATGTCGGCCTTGTTGAGGAAGACGACGATGTACGGCACGCCGACCTGACGGGCGAGCAGGATGTGCTCACGCGTCTGGGGCATCGGGCCGTCGGCCGCCGACACCACGAGGATCGCGCCGTCCATCTGCGCGGCACCCGTGATCATGTTCTTGACGTAGTCGGCGTGACCCGGACAGTCGACGTGGGCGTAGTGCCGGTTCTCCGTCTGGTACTCGACGTGCGAGGTGGCGATGGTGATCCCGCGCTCCTTCTCCTCCGGAGCGTTGTCGATCTCCGCGAAGCTGCGGGCCTCGCCGCCCATCTTCTCCGCCAGCACCGTCGTGATGGCAGCAGTCAGCGTCGTCTTGCCATGGTCGATGTGACCAATGGTGCCGACGTTGACGTGCGGCTTATCGCGCTCGAACTTCTCCTTCGCCACTTTGGGTTGCTCCTTGGAAATCGGTGTGGGGATCGCCTAGACGGGCGAACCTCGGAAATCTATCTCAGTTCCGCTTTCGACGCCGATTCAAACGACGTCGAGCGGAATTTCCCTGCTCAGGCGGCCTGCTCGCCTCCGGTCCGCGCCTCGACGACCTTCTCGGCGATGTTCGGCGGAACCTCTTCGTATCTGTCGAACACCATCGTGTACGTCGCGCGGCCCTGCGTGTTGGAGCGGACGTCGGTCGCGTAGCCGAACATCTCCGAGAGCGGGACTCTCGCAGTGACGACCTGCGCGTTGCCGCGGGGCTCCATGCCCTCGACGCGGCCGCGACGACGGTTGAGGTCGCCGATCACGTCGCCCATGAACTCCTCGGGCGTGACGACCTCGACGGCGAAGATCGGCTCGAGCAGCACCGGCTTGGCGCGGCGCGCGGCCTCTCTCATCGCGAGCGAGCCGGCGACCTTGAACGCGATCTCCGAGGAGTCCGTGTCGTGGTACTTGCCGTCGACCAGCGTGATCTTGATGTCGACCATCGGGTAGCCGGCCTTGACGCCGGTGTCGAGCGACTCCTCGACGCCTCTCTGCACCGCCGGAATGAACTCCGACGGGATCGAGCCACCCTTGATTCTGTTGACGAACTCGAAGCCCTCGCCGGGGTTCGGCTCGATGTCGACGTAGACGATGCCGTACTGGCCCGAGCCGCCCGTCTGACGGACGAAGCGTCCCTCGATTCTCTGGGCGGAGCCGCGCACGGTCTCGCGGTAGGAGACCTGCGGACGGCCGACGTTGGCCTCGACTCTGAACTCGCGCATCATGCGGTCGACGAGCACCTCGAGGTGCAGCTCGCCCATGCCGGAGATCTCGGTCTGACCGGTCTCCTCGTTCGTGCGGACCTGGAAGGTCGGGTCCTCCTCGGCGAGACGGCCGAGGGCGACGCCCATCTTCTCCTGGTCGACCTTCGTCTTCGGCTCGATCGCGACCTTGATGACCGGCTCCGGGAAGTCGATCATCTCGAGCTTGATCGGGTTGTCGACGGCGGCGAGCGTGTCACCGGTGGTGACCTGCTTGATGCCGACGGCCGCGGCGATGTCGCCGGCCGAGACGTCCGTCAGGTCGACGCGCTCGTTGGCGTGCATCTCGAGGATGCGGCCGATCCGCTCGGAGCGGCCGGTCGAGACGTTGAGGACCTTCGAGCCGGCCTCGAGCTTGCCCGAGTAGACGCGGAAGTAGGTGAGCTTGCCGACGTAGGGGTCAGCGGCGATCTTGAAGGCGAGCGCCGAGAAGGGCGCGTCGTCGGAGGCCTCGCGCGTCGCCGCGCGACCCGCGTCGTCGCCCTTGACCGGCTCGACACCCTCGACCGGCGGCACGTCGAGCGGCGACGGCAGGTACGCGACGATCGCGTCGAGCAGCGGCTGCACGCCCTTGTTCTTGAACGAAGAGCCGCACAGGACCGGGGTCAGCGAGAGGTTGAGCGTCGCCTTGCGGATCGCGGCCTTGATCGTCGCGACCGGGATCTCGGCCTCTTCGAGGATCAGCTCGACGAGCTCGTCGTCTTCCTTCGACAGCTCCTCCAGCAGGTGCTCGCGAGCAGCGGCGGCCGCGTCGACGAGGTTGGCCGGGATCTCCACGACCTCCTGGTCTCTGCCGAGGTCGTCCTTGTAGATGATCGCGTGGTTCTCGACGAGGTCGATGATCCCCTTGAGGTCCGCCTCCGCGCCGATCGGCAGCTGGATCGGGACCGGATGCGCGCCGAGGCGGTCGATCATCGTCTGGACGCCGCGCTCGAAGTCGGCGCCGATGCGGTCCATCTTGTTGATGTACGCGATCCGCGGCACGTGGTACTTGTCGGCCTGGCGCCACACGTTCTCGGACTGCGGCTCAACGCCGGCGACCGAGTCGAAGACGGCGACGGCGCCGTCGAGCACGCGCAGCGAGCGCTCGACCTCGACCGTGAAGTCGACGTGGCCGGGCGTGTCGATGATGTTGATGCGGTGGTTGTCCCACTCACAAGCGGTAGCGGCGGAGGTGATCGTGATGCCACGCTCCTGCTCCTGCTCCATCCAGTCCATCGTCGCCGCACCCTCGTGCACCTCGCCGAGCTTGTGCGTGCGGCCCGTGTAGAACAGGATGCGCTCGGTCGTGGTGGTCTTGCCGGCGTCGATGTGCGCCATGATCCCGATGTTTCGGGTCTTGTCGAGGGCGTACTTACGTGGCATGGGCTCGGTCTCTAGCTCGCGGTCTGGTCGTCGACGATAGGCACAAAAATGGCCCCAGAGGGGCCCGGTACTGACTGAGATGTCATTCCCGGGTTCGTGCGTTAGTTCGTCGAAGTCTCCATGGGTGGGTTGCCTCGGCACACGGCGCGCAGTCGCACGCGCCTCTGGGAGGCGGCGAAGGAATATAGCAAAGGAACGCGGACTACTCCGGGCCCGTCGGGCTTCTCGCCCCCTCGGGCGCGCTGTCCAGGTGTTTCGGCCGGACCGCTGCGTGCTTTAACGACGACGCGCCGCTGATGTCAGCGGCGCGCGAATGCCGAAAGGGGTCGTCGGAAGTGCTACCAGCGGTAGTGCGCGAAGGCCTTGTTGGCCTGGGCCATACGGTAGATGTCGTCCTTGCGCTTGAACGCGCCGCCCTGCTGCGACTGGGCGTCGAGCAGCTCGTTGGCGAGGCGCTGCGCCATCGTCTTCTCGCGACGCTGACGGGCGAAGAGGACGAGCCAGCGGACCGCGAGAGTTCTCGCACGGCGCGGCTGGACCTCGACCGGCACCTGGTACGTGGCGCCGCCGACGCGGCGGGAGCGAACCTCGAGCGACGGCGTGAGCGCCTTGAGCGACGCCTCGAGCGCCTCGAGCGGATCTCTGCCGGTGCGCTCGGCGAGGATCGCGAGCGCGTCATAGACGATCGTCTCGGCGGTCGACTTCTTCCCGTCCAGCATCACCTTGTTGATGACCTGCTGGACGAGGCGGGAGCGGTGGATGGCGTCCGGCTCGATCGGCCGGATCGACGCTGCTGCGCGGCGAGGCATTACTTCGCCTTCACGCCGTACTGGGAGCGCGCCTTCTTGCGGTCGCTGACGCCGGCGGCGTCGAGCGTCCCGCGGACCACCTTGTAGCGCACACCCGGGAGGTCCTTGACGCGGCCTCCGCGGACGAGCACGACGGAGTGCTCCTGAAGGTTGTGACCCTCACCGGGGATGTAGACGGTGACTTCCATCCCGTGGGTCAGCCGGACACGAGCAACCTTGCGGAGGGCCGAGTTCGGCTTCTTCGGCGTGGTGGTGTACACACGCGTGCAGACGCCGCGACGCTGAGGCGCGGCGACCTTGGTCTTGCGGCCTCTGCCGGACTTGAGGCCCGGCGTGGCGAGCTTCTTCTTCGGCGTCTTGCGGCCCTTGCGGACGAGTTGGCTGGTAGTCGGCATGTGGCGCGGAATGCTAGCAGCGTTGAAGGAATCGCAGCCGTTACACCGCACGCAACGATCCGAGCACCTCGTCGAGAGGCACATACGGGACGCCGACGGCGTCCGCCACTGGAGCATATGTCACCTTGCCCGCGACGACGTTCACGCCGGGCTTCAGGCCGGGATTGTCCTGCACAGCGCGGACGACTCCGTCGTTGGCGAGCTGCACGACATACGGCATGGTCGCGTTCGTGAGCGCGTGCGTCGAGGTGATCGGGACCGCCCCCGGCATGTTCGCGACGCAGTAGTGGGTGATCCCGTCGACCTCGTACGTGGGGTCGGTGTGGGTCGTCGGTCTGGAGGTCTCGAAGCAGCCGCCCTGGTCGATCGAGACGTCGACGAGGACGGCGCCGGGCTTCATCAGCGTCAGCTGTCTGCGCGTGATCACGTGGGGCGCCTTCGCGCCGTGGACCAGCACCGCGCCGATCACGAGGTCGATCTCCGGGAGCCGCTCCTCGATCGCCAGCGTCGTCGCGAAGCAGGTGTCGGCGCGACCGCCGAACTCCGAGTCGAGCTCGCGCAGGCGGTCGATGTTGCGGTCGAAGACGAAGACGGTCGCCTCCATCCCGATCGCGATCAGCGCCGCGCGCATCCCGACCACGCCGCCGCCGATCACCATCACGTTCGCGGCCGCGACGCCGGGCACGCCGCCGAGCAGGATCCCGCGGCCGCCGAGCGGCTTCTCCAGCATGAAGGCGCCCGCCTGCGTCGCGATCTTGCCGGCGACCTCGCTCATCGGCGCCAGCAGCGGCAGCCGGCCGCGCGCGTCCTCGACCGTCTCGTAGGCGATGCAGGTCGCGCCCGACGCCATCAGGCCGCGCGTCAGCGCCGGCGCCGGCGCGAGGTGGAGGTAGGTGAAGAGCAGGTGGTGGGGTCTCAGCCGCGCGACCTCCTCGGGCTGCGGCTCCTTGACCTTCACGATCATCTCCGCCTGCGCGAAGACGGCGTCGGCGTCGGGCACGATGCTCGCCCCCTGGGCGGCGTAGTCGGCGTCGGAGATCGCCGAGCCCTCCCCCGCCCCGTGCTGGACGAGCACCTCGTGGCCGGCGTCGGCGAGCTCACGCGCGCCGGCGGGCGTCAGCGCGACGCGGTACTCGTCGGTCTTGACCTCCGTCGGGACGCCAACTTTCATGGGATCAGTTCTCGCCCGCGGAGCGCGAGCCAAAACTCGATCCGGTCACGCGCGCTGCTCATGCTGCGGCCGGTCAACTCCTCGACGCGCCTGATTCGGTAGCGCAGCGTGTGGCGGTGGCAGTAGAGCCGCTTCGCCGCCCGCTCCCACTGGCCGTTCTCCTCGATGAACGCCTCCAGCGAGCGCATCAGCTCGCCGCCGTAGGCGCCCTCGCTCTCCTCGATCGGCCCGAGGATCGAGTCGCAGAAGAGCCGCAGCGCGTCATCGTCCTGCAGCGACAGCAGCAGTTGGAACGAGCCGAGGTCGCGATAGGTCGCGACGGTCGTCTTGACCGCCCCGCCGCCGTTGCCGTCGTCGCCGTTGTCGGAGTGCGGCTGAGCGAGCGCGAGCGCCTCCAGCGCGCAGCGCGCCTCGTGGAAGGCGCGGCGGGCGTCGGGGCTGGCGACGGCGCGACCGACGCCGAGCCGCAGCGGATGGCCGAGCGTGCGCGTGGCGCGCTCGGAGATCCGCCGCGCAAGCGGGAACAGCTCCTCCTCGTCGAGCCCCGGCACGAGCGCGCCGACGAGGCCGTCGTGGATCGCGACGAGGCCGTCGGCCGCCTCGCCGCGCAGCGCGGCGGCGAGCGCGCCCTCGGCGGCGGCGAGGCCGCCGGCGCCGGGTCGTGGCGGCGACAGCACGATGACGCCGACTCTCGTGCCGAGCCCGAACGGCTCCAGCCGGCGGCCGAGGTCGGCGCCGCTCAGCTCGCCGTTGACGATCCCCGACAGCACGTCGCCCGCGAGCCGGCGCTCCGTCTCCTCGGCGACGCGGCGGCGCAGCAGCTCGAGCGCCACGATCGTGACCGCCTGGTGGAGCGTGAGGCGGTCGAACTCCGACAGCGTGCCGGAGTCCTTCGCGGCGACCAGCCACGCCTGCAGCAGCGGCGCCCCGTCGCCATCGCCGTCGCGCGGCCCGGAGGCGCCGACTGGCAGCGCCAGCGCGCGGCCGGCGAGCGCTCCGGCCGACGGCGCGAAGCCGCGCCGGCCACCGGCTTCGCCCGCGGCGCCGCCACCGCGCGAGCGCTCCCGCAGCTCACGCTCCAGCTCGCCGATCGTCGCCTCGTCCAGCTCGACGCGGAACGGCCGCTGCGCCAGCAGCCCGCCGCGGGCGTCGAAGACCAGCACGGGCCCGCCGACGAGCGTCGCGAGCGCGCCGACGACCGCGTCGATCCCGCTCTGCGAGAGGACGATCCGCTCCAGCCGCTCGTGCGCGGCGATCGCGCGCCGCAGGACGGCGTACTGCTCGTTCACCAGGCGGCTGAAGGCGCTCTCGGTGATCGCGATGAACGGGACGTCGTACGGGATCTCGAACAGCGGCAGGCCGCGCTCGCGCGCCGCCTCGACGAGCGCCTCGGGCACCTGCTCGTGCGTGAAGCCGACGCCGAAGCCGAGGCCGGCGAGCCCGTGGTCGGCGAGCCGACGCACGAACGCCCGCTGACGCTCGGGCGAGTCGAGCAGCAAGCCGGTCGTGAGCAGCAGCTCACCGCCGGACAGCCACGGAGTCGGATCCTCCAGCTCGGTGATGTGAACCCAGCGGACGGGGGCGTCGAGCGAGGCCTCGCCCGCCAGCAGGCGGATGTCGAGGTCGCGGACGAGCTCGCGGACGGTCAGCACTGTGCGCCTGCTTCCGTCTCAGCTGAGCCGCATGCGACGGCTGGCCTCTTCGAGCACCGGCCGCAGCACGCCCTCGACCTCTTCGAACTCCGCCGGGCCGGAGATCAGCGGCGGCGACAGCTGGATGACCGGATCGCCGCGATCGTCGGCGCGGCAGATCAAGCCGCGTTCGTAGAGCGCGCCCGAGACGAAGCCGCGCAGCAACGTCTCGGCCTCGTCGTCGTCGAAGCTCTCCTTCGTCTCGCGGTCCTTGACCAGCTCGATCGACTGGAAGTAGCCGGCGCCGCGTACGTCCCCGACGATGGGGATGTCGCGCAGCGACTCCAGCATCTCGCGCATGACGTGCTCGTTGGCACGCACGTGCTCGAGGACTCTCTCGTCCTCGTAGGCGTCGAGCGTCGCGAGCGCGATCGCCGCCGCGACCGGGTGGCCGGCGAAGGTGAAGCCGTGGAGGAACATCTCATGGCCCTCCATGAACGGCGCCGCGACGCGATCAGAGGCGATCATCGCCCCCATCGGCGCGATCGCGCCCGTGATCCCCTTCGCGGTCGTGATGATGTCGGGCACGTAGTCGTAGCGCTCGGCGCCGAACCAGTGGCCGAGCCGGCCCCACGAGCAGATCACCTCGTCGGAGATCATCAGCACGTCGAACTCGTCGCAGATCTCGCGGATCCGCTGGAAGTAGCCGTCGGGCGGCGTGAAGGTGCCGCCCGCGTTCTGGACCGGCTCCATGATCACGGCCGAGACGGTCTCGGGACCCTCGAACAGGATCCGCTCGCGCACCGCCTCCGCCAGCGCCGAGACCGGCATGCCCTCGGGGAGCCGGTAGACGTTCGTGTTGGGGACGTGGCAGCCGCCGGGGGTCAGCGGCTCGAACGGCACGCGGAACGGCGTGATGCCGGTCGCCGAGAGCGCGCCCATCGGGGTGCCGTGGTAGGCGACCTCGCGCGCGATCACCTTCGTCTTGTTCGGATTGCCCGTCAGCTTGTGGTACTGGCGGGCGAGCTTCAACGCCGACTCGACCGCCTCGCCGCCGCCGCTGGTGAAGAAGACGCGGTTGAGGTCGCCGGGGGTCAGCGACGCGATCCGCGTCGCCAGCTCGATCGCGCGCGGGTGGGCGTAGGACCAGGTCGAGTAGAAGTCGAGCTCCTTCGCCTGGTCGGCGCCGGCCTGGGCGATGTCGGCGCGGCCGTGGCCGAGGTTGGAGCAGAAGAGCGCGGAGAGACCGTCGAAGAAGCGCTTGCCGTGCTCGTCCCAGACGTAGCAGCCCTCGCCTCTGACGATGATCGGCACCTCGGCGCCGGCATAGTCGCCCATGCGCGTGAAGTGCATCCAGAGGTGGCGCTTGGCCTGCTCCTGGAGCGTCGTCCCCGCCGCTGTCTCCGTCGTCGCCATGCCCGCATCATCCTCCGGATCGGATAAGCCGATTCGCCGCTTCGTACAAAGGTACTCCGCGGCGAGGTCGATGCGAAGCGCGGCGCCGCTCAGGCGGCGGCGGGCTGCGCGGCGCGGACCGGGGCCGGCGTCAACGCGGCGGCGACGATCACGAGCAGGAAGGCACAGGACTGCGCGACGATGCCGAGCACGTCGCCCGGCAGCGGGTCACCGAAGACGATGATCCCGCCGGCGATCCCGGCGACGTTGGCGGCGGTGCCGGTGAAGGCGATCACCGGCACGGCTTCGCCCTCCTGCAGCGCCTTCGCGGAGGCGTAGAAGGCGGCGATCGACGCAAGTATCGCGACGAGGCTCCACGGGGTCGTCAGCAGCGCCAGCACGCCGTCGTCGGCGACGAGGCCGGTCAGCGCCTTCAGCGCGACGTCGGAGACGCCGAACAGCAGGCCGGCGGCGGCGGCGAGCATCACGCCGTGGTGATGGTCGGGGGCGCCGATCCGCTTGCCCATCACGAGCAGGCCGCCGACGGCGACCAGGCCGGCCTCGAAGGCGATCATGCCGGGCAGCGAGAACTGCGAGTTCGGGTCATGCACGACCGGCAGCGTGATCCCGAGCAGGACGAGGCCGAGCGCGGTGCAGCCGAGGCCGATCCACTGACGCGGGCCGACCTTGAAGCCGAAGATCCGCTCGGCCATGACGGCGAGCATCACGACGCCGCCGGCGAGGACCGTCTGCACGACCGACATCGGGGCGACGGCGAGCGCGGCGACGTGGAATATCCACGCGAGCACGGCGACGCCCATGCCGAAGGCGAACCAGGGGCTGCTGAAGAGACCGACAGCCGATCTGAGCGGGTGGCTGACGTGGACCGCAGGGGCCGCGACAGCACCGCGGTGCTTGTAGAGGAACGCGAGGTTCGTCGTGAAAGCGCAGATCAGCGCAAGCAGGATGCCAAGATAAATCGTCATAAATCGAATTGAGGCTGTCTCTCACAGCCGGCGCTTCGAACGGGTAGGAATGGACCCCTCACGTTGTCTGTTCGACAGCGTGAGGCCGTGCCTTGAGTCTCGCCCCCGGAGATCAGACCAGACTAGCGAGCCGGGGTAAACGACGCATGAGGAATCTTTTCGGCGAAGAGTTTCGCCACATGGAGCAAAGGCGACCAGTGCTGTTCATCGACGTCGACGGCGTCATCTCGCTGTTCGGATTTCCTCCGCATTCGCCGCCGCCAGGGCGTTTCCAGCTGGTCGACGGGATCGCTCACTACCTTTCGGCCACAGCCGGCGAACACCTGCGTGCGCTGTCTGCGCGATACGAATCGGTCTGGTGCACCGGCTGGGAGGAGAAAGCCGGCGAGCACCTTCCGCACGCACTCGACCTCCCCACTTCATACCCGCATCTCACGTTCGCGCGCAATCCCGGGCGTGTCCACGCGCACTGGAAGCTCGACGAGATCGAGGCATATGCCGGCGCACGGCCGCTCGCCTGGATCGACGACGCGCACGATGAGGAGTGCCATGCATGGGCGTCGGCGCGCGAGCAAGCCGGCGCGCCGACACTGCTCGTGACGACGGCTCCGGCGGACGGCCTCACCGCCGTCCATGTCGCCACGCTGACAGCGTGGGCCGACGCCGTGCCGCCCGGGGCCGCTTAAACGCGAACGGCCACCCGAAGGGTGGCCGCGAGCGGTGGGAGATCGGCTAGCGCCGATCTCCCGTCCTGATCGGCGCTAGCCGATCAGGATCTGTCCTCGGGGACGTCGAGCTCCGCCAGCTCCTCGGCGAAGCCGTGCGAGCCGCCGCCGTTGCCGATCTCCTCGAGGTCGGCGAGGTCGGCCTCGATGCCGGACGGGCCGAAGCCCTGCAGCGCCTCGCCGTCGGTGAGGCCCAGCTCGGCCGCCAGCTCGTCGTGGTCGAGCAGGCCGACGTCGTCCATGCCGCGGGGGAGCGGCTCGGCCGGCTCGATCTCGATGCGACGGTAGCGCTTCAGGCCCGTCGCGGCCGGGATCAGCTTGCCGATGATCACGTTCTCCTTGAGACCGTTGAGGCGATCGATCTTGCCCTCGAGCGCCGCGTCGGTCAGGACCTTCGTCGTCTCCTGGAAGGAGGCGGCCGAGAGGAAGGAGTCGGTGTTCAGCGACGCCTTCGTGATGCCGAGGATGATCTCCTCCGCCTGCGCGGGCTCGCCGCCGGCGTCGATCACGGCCTGGTTGATTCTCGCGTAGTCGTGACGGTCCACGAAGACGCCCGGGAGCAGGTCCGTGTCGCCCTTCTGGTCGACGCGCACCTTCTTGAGCATCTGACGCACGATCAGCTCGATGTGCTTGTCGTTGATGTCCACGCCCTGCGACTTGTAGACCTCCTGGACCTCCTTGACGAGGTACAGCTCGGTCTCGGTGCGGCCGCGGATCGCGAGCAGCTCGTGCGGGTAGAGCGACCCCTCGTTGAGCTGACGGCCCGGCTCGACCTTCTCGCCGCGCTCGACGAACAGGCGCGTGCGACGCGGGAACGTGTGACGGTGCTCGTCGCCGCCGTCGTCGGTGATGACGACCGTCAGCGCCTTGTCCGTCTCCTCGATCTCGACGACGCCGCCGACCTCGGCGATCTTCGCCAGGCCCTTCGGCTTGCGCGCCTCGAACAGCTCCACGACACGCGGGAGGCCGTGCGTGATGTCCGCGCCGGCGACGCCGCCGGTGTGGAACGTGCGCATCGTCAGCTGCGTGCCCGGCTCGCCGATCGACTGCGCGGCGATGATGCCGACCGCGTCGCCGATCTGCGCCGTGTTGCCGGTCGCCATCGAGCGGCCGTAGCAGGCCTGGCACACGCCCGTCTGCGCCTCGCACTTCAGCACCGAGCGGACCGGGACCTTGACGTTCTCCTCGCCGTAGGCGGCGAGCAGCGCGGCGAAGTCGGCGCGGTTCATCTCGACGCCTCTGGCGACGACGACGTCCTTCTTCGGACCGAGGTCCTTCGCCGCGACACGGCCGACGAGGTTGTCGTTCGGGTCGCCGCCGTCCTTGTACAGGTCGAGCTCGACGTACTCCTCCGCGCCGCAGTCCTCCTCGCGGATGATGACGTCCTGCGCGACGTCGACGAGACGGCGCGTCAGGTAGCCGGAGTCAGCGGTACGGAGGGCGGTGTCCGCGAGGCCCTTGCGGGCGCCGTGGGTGGAGGTGAAGTACTCGATCACGTCGAGGCCCTCCATGAAGTTCGCCTTCACGGGCCGCTCGATGATCTCGCCCTTCGGGTTGGCCATGAGGCCGCGCATGCCGGCGAGCTGACGGATCTGCTTGAAGGAACCGCGGGCACCCGAGTTGGCCATCATGAAGATGGGGTTCAGCTCGTTGAAGTGCTGCTCCATCGCATCGGCGACCTCTTCGGTTGCCGACGTCCACTGCTCGACGACGGCGTCCTTGCGCTCCTCCTCCGTGATCAGGCCCATGTCGTACTGGTCCTGGATCTCGGCGACGTGGCCCTCGTACTTGTCGAGGATCTCCTGCTTGTCCGGCGGGATCACGACGTCGTTCTTGGAGACGGTGATGCCGGCCTGCGTCGCGTACTTGAAGCCGAGGTCCTTGAACGCGTCGAGGACCTGCGAGATCGTCGCCGCGCCGTACGCCTGCACGAGGTCGTCGACGAACTGCGTCGTGTCGCGCTTCTTCATCGAGCGGTTGACGAACTCGTAGCTCGACGGGTCGTAGTCGGCCCCGAGCGTCGCGCGGATCGAGCGCTCGATCTTGTCGTTGTAGATGATGCGGCCGACCGTCGTGAGGATGTGACCGCCCTCACGGCCCACCGGGCGGAACTCGGCGACGTCGTGGAGTCTCGTCACGCCGTGCTCGTAGGACCACTCCGCCTCCTGGGCGGTGCGGTACACGTGGGGGCGTGGCGTGTGTCTGGCCGGGTCGATCTTCGACAGCTCGTCGATCTCCGGCCCGTACGTGAGGTAGTACGCGCCGAGGATCATGTCCTGCGTCGGCGTCGCCAGCGGCGCGCCGTGCGCGGGAGAGAGGATGTTGTTGGCCGACAGCATCAGGATGCGCGCCTCCGCCTGCGCCTCCGCGGAGAGCGGCAGGTGGACGGCCATCTGGTCGCCGTCGAAGTCGGCGTTGAAGGCCGAGCAGACGAGCGGGTGGACCTGGATCGCCTTGCCCTCGACGAGCTGCGGCTCGAACGCCTGGATGCCGAGGCGGTGGAGCGTGGGCGCGCGGTTGAGCAGGACCGGGTGCTCGTGGATGACCTCCTCGAGCACGTCCCAGACCTCCGGGATCATCGAGTCGACCATCTTCTTGGCCGCCTTGATGTTCTGCGCCGCCTTGCGCTCGACCAGCCGCGCCATGATGAACGGCTTGAACAGCTCGAGCGCCATCAGCTTCGGCAGACCGCACTGGTGCAGCTTCAGCGACGGGCCCGACACGATCACCGAACGGCCGGAGTAGTCGACGCGCTTGCCGAGCAGGTTCTGACGGAAGCGACCCTGCTTGCCCTTGAGCATGTCCGAGAGCGACTTCAGCGGGCGGTTGCCCGGGCCCGTGACGGGCCGGCCGCGGCGGCCGTTGTCGAACAGCGCGTCGACGGCCTCCTGCAGCATGCGCTTCTCGTTGTTGACGATGATCTCCGGCGCGCCGAGGTCGAGCAGCCGCTTGAGGCGGTTGTTGCGGTTGATGACGCGGCGGTAGAGGTCGTTGAGGTCCGAGGTGGCGAAGCGGCCGCCGTCGAGCTGGACCATCGGGCGCAGCTCCGGCGGAATCACCGGGACGGCCTCGAGGATCATCATCTCCGGGCGGTTGCCGGACTGGATGAAGGCCGAGACGACCTTCAGGCGCTTGACCGAACGGCTCTGCTTCTGGCCCTTCGCCGTCTTGACGAGCTCCTGCAGCTCTTCTCTCTCGGCGTCGAGGTCGACCTGCTCCAGCAGGTCGCGCACCGACTCCGCGCCCATGCCGCCGCGGAAGTACTCGCCGAAGCCGAACGGGCTGCCGAAGCGGTCCTTCAGCTCGCGGAAGAGCGTCTCGTCGTTGACGACGTCCTTCGGCTTCATCGACTGGAACAGGTCCCACACCTGACGCATGCGCTCGGCCGCGTCCTCGATGTAGGCCTCGGTGTCGTCCATGTCGGCCGTGAACGTTCTGCGCAGCTCTCTGAGCAGCTTCTCGCGCTCTTCGTCGGACAGTCTCGCGACGTTGACGTCGAGGGCCTCGGCCCACATCTCGTCCTCGTCGTTGAACTGGTTCGACTGCTTGCCGCTCTCGAGGAACTCGACACGGCGCTCGAGCGACTCTCTCAGCTCCAGCAGCCGCTCCTCCTTCTCGCCGGCGTAGGAGTCGAGCACCTTGTTGACCTCGTCCTGGAGCGTGTCGAGGTCGCGCTCGCGCGCCTCGTCGTCGATCCAGGTGACGATCGACGCCGCGAAGTACAGGACCTTCTCGAGCTCCTTGGGAGCCATGTCGAGCAGGTAGCCGATCCGCGACGGGACGCCCTTGAAGAACCAGATGTGCGAGACCGGCGCGGCGAGGTCGATGTGACCCATCCGCTCACGGCGCACCTTGGAACGGGTCACCTCGACGCCGCAGCGCTCGCAGACGATCCCCTTGTAGCGGACGCGCTTGTACTTGCCGCAGTAGCACTCCCAGTCCTTCGTCGGACCGAAGATGCGCTCGCAGAAGAGGCCGTCCTTCTCCGGCTTCAGCGTGCGGTAGTTGATCGTCTCCGGCTTCGTGACCTCGCCTGAGCTCCAGGAGCGAATCTGCTTCGAGGAGGCAAGGCCGATCTCGATGGCGTCGAAGTTATTGATGTCGATCATGCGTCGTCCTCGCTCAGGTCTTCGTCGGCCACGGCGGCGAGCGGCTCGTCGCCGGGCGCTTCCTCCGCGGTCGCCTCAGGGGCGCCGGCGTCGGTGTCGTCCTCGCTCTCGGTGCCCTCGTCGGCCGCCTGGCCGTCGGTGGCACGCACGCCGGAGAGGTCGATGCCGAGCTCCTCGGCGGCGCGCAGCAGGTCGTCGTCCTCCTCGCGCATCTCGGCGCGGGTGCCCTCCTCGGAGACGACGTTGACGTCGAGCGCCAGCGACTGCATCTCCTTCAGGAGCACCTTGAACGACTCGGGGATGCTCGGCTCGGCGATGTTCTCGCCCTTCACGATCGCCTCGTATGCCTTCACGCGGCCGACGGTGTCGTCGGACTTGATCGTGAGCATCTCCTGGAGCGTGTATGCGGCGCCGTATGCCTCCAGCGCCCACACCTCCATCTCGCCGAAGCGCTGGCCGCCGAACTGCGCCTTGCCGCCCAGCGGCTGCTGGGTGACGAGCGAGTACGGGCCGGTCGAGCGCGCGTGGATCTTGTCGTCGACGAGGTGGTGGAGCTTCAGGATGTACATGTAGCCGACCGTGACCTGCGTCTCGAACGGCTCGCCCGTGCGCCCGTTGAAGAGCGTGAACTTGCCGCTCGCGCGGGTGCCCTCACGGTCGTCCGGGGCGGTCTTCATTCTGATCCGGCCGGTGTGCTCGTTCTGCCACTGCAGCAGCGCGTTGTCGACGTCGGCGACGGTCGCGCCGTCGAAGACCGGCGTCGAGACGTAGACGCGCGGACGCTCGTCGCCTCTGCCGTGGGCGATCTTGTACGCGTCGCTGCCGTCGTCGTACCAGCCCTCCGCCGCGGCCCAACCGAGGTGGGTCTCGAGGATCTGGCCGATGTTCATGCGCGACGGCACGCCGAGCGGGTTCAGGATCACGTCGACCGGGGAGCCGTCCTCGAGGAACGGCATGTCCTGCTCGTCGACGATCTTCGAGATGACGCCCTTGTTGCCGTGGCGGCCGGCGAGCTTGTCGCCCTCGGAGATCTTGCGCTTCTTCGCGACGAAGACGCGCACGAGGTCGTTGACGCCCGGGGGCAGGTCGTCGCCGGCGTCGCGCGAGAACGTCTTGACGTCGATCACGACGCCGCCCTCGCCGTGCGGCACCTTCAGCGAGGTGTCGCGGACCTCGCGCGCCTTCTCCTTGAAGATCGCGCGGATCAGCTTCTCCTCGGCCGTCAGCTCGGTCTCGCCCTTCGGCGTGACCTTGCCGACGAGCAGGTCGCCGGAGCCGACCTCGGCGCCGATGCGGACGATGCCGCGATCGTCGAGGTTGCGCAGCGACTCCTCCGAACGGTTCGGGATGTCGCGCGTGATCTCCTCGTCGCCGAGCTTCGTCGTGCGGGCGTCGATCTCGTACTCCTCGATGTGGATCGAGGTGAGCTCGTCGTCCTTCACGAGGCGCTTGCTGAGGATGATCGCGTCCTCGAAGTTGTAGCCCTCCCACGACATGAAGGCGACGCGCAGGTTCTTGCCGAGCGCCATCTCGCCGGAGTCGGTCGAGCTGCCGTCCGCCAGCACCGTGCCCTCGACCACCTGGTCGCCGTTCTTGACGATCGGCTTGTGGTGGATGAGCGTGCCCTGGTTGGAGCGCATGAACTTCTGCAGGACGTACTCGTCCTTGGCGCCGTCCTCGGTCTCGATGACGATCTGGTCGGCGTCGATGTAGGTGATCGTGCCGGCGCGCTTGGCGACGACGACGTCGCCGGAGTCGACGGCGGCGCGGTACTCCATGCCGGTGCCGACGAGCGGGGCGTCGGTCTTCAGCAGCGGGACCGCCTGGCGCTGCATGTTCGAGCCCATCAGCGCGCGGTTGGCGTCGTCGTGCTCGAGGAACGGGATCATCGCGGTCGCGACCGACCAGATCTGCTCGGGCGAGACGTCCATCAGGTCGACCTCGCCCGGCTCGGCTCTCACGTAGGAGCCGGCCTGCGTACGGCAGACGATGTCGGTGCCGATCAGCGTGCCGTCCTCGGCGAGGGGCGTGTTCGCCTGCGCGATCTTCGCCTCCTCCTCCTGCGTCGCGTCGAGGTGCACGATCTCCTCGGTGACCTTGCCGTCCTTGACGACCAGGTACGGCGTCGTGACGAAGCCGTGCTCGGAGATCTGCGCGTAGGACGAGAGCGAGCCGATCAGGCCGATGTTCGGACCCTCGGGGGTCTCGATCGGGCACATGCGGCCGTAGTGGGTCGGGTGGACGTCGCGCACCTCGATCGGGGCGCGCTCGCGCGTCAGACCGCCGGCGCCGAGCGCCGACAGGCGGCGGCGGTGCGTCAGGCCCGAGAGCGAGTTGTTCTGGTCCATGAACTGCGACAGCTGCGAGGAGCCGAAGAACTCCTTCAGCGCCGCGACGACCGGACGGATGTTGACGATCGTCTGCGGCGTGATCGTGTCGGCGTCCTCGGTCGTGAGGCGCTCGCGCACGACGCGCTCCATGCGGTAGAGACCGATCCGGAACGCTTCCTGGATCAGCTCGCCGACGGTGCGCAGACGACGGTTGCCGAAGTGCTCGTACTCGTCGAGGTGGTCGGCGACCGCCTCGCGCGGGTAGGTGACGGCCTCGGCGGCGTAGTCTCTGATCTCGACCTCGGGCTGCTCCGGCATGCCGAGGATGCGCGGCAGGGAGACGAGCTCCTTGATCAGCGCGATGATGTCGTCGTGCGTCAGCGTGCGCGTCTCGAGGTCGATGTCGAGGCGCAGACGCGAGTTCAGCTTGTAGCGACCGACGCGCGTGAGGTCGTAGCGCTTGGGGTCGAAGAAGAGCTGGTGCAGGAGCGCTCTGGCGGCGTCGACCGACGGCGGCTCGCCCGGACGCTGCTTCTTGAACAGCTCGATCAGCGCGCCTTCCTCGGTCTTGGTGACCTCGGTGTCGGACTCGATCGTGTTGCGGATGTAGAGCGAGTCCTCGAACAGGCTGGCGATCTCCTCGTCGGAGGAGTAGCCCATCGCCCGCAGCAGCACCGTGACCGGCAGCTTGCGCTTGCGGTCGATGCGGACGTAGACCTTGCCCTTCTTGTCGATCTCGAGCTCGAGCCAGGAGCCGCGCGCCGGCATAAGGTTCGCGATGAAGACCTGCTTCTCGCGATCCTTGGCCTCCATCAGGTAGGCGCCCGGGGAACGGACGAGCTGCGTCACGACGACGCGCTCAGTGCCGTTGATGATGAACGTGCCGCGCTCCGTCATCCAAGGGAAGTCGCCCATGAAGACGGACTGCTCGCGGATCTCGCCGGTCTCGCGGTTCACGAAGGCGACGGTGACCGTGAGCGGCCGGGCGTAGGTGAGGTCCTTCTCGCGACACTCGTCGAGCGAGGCGACCGGCTCGTCGAACGTGAACTCGCCGAACTGGACGGCGAGGTTGCCGGTGTAGTCCTCGATCGGCGAGATGTCGTCGATCGTCTCGCGAAGGCCGCCGGTCTCGGCGTCCGTCAGCCAGGCGAACGATCTCTTCTGGATGTCGATGAGGTTGGGGACTTCAAGGGCCTTGGAGAGACGCGCAAACGTGCGGCGCGTCCGGGGGGCGGCGACAGGTGCCAAGACGGCAACTCCTCGGGCGGTCGAGAGGCGAGCAGAGGAAGCGCGAAAAGCGCGACCAGCGAAGATAGCACAGAGCATCGATGCCCTCGTGCGGGGCTGTCAGCGCTCACGGACCCCACCCGGGAGATCGCGTATGTGGCGCGATCTCGGAACTGCAGGGTGGCTGCGACTATCGGCTGACCCCCGGCATTGTACCGGCCACCGCCAAATCGCGGTAGGGCGGCCCAGAACGCACGAAGGGCCGGCTCCTCGCGGAACCGGCCCTTCGGATGAAGCGGGTGTTGCGGGCTCTACTTGAGCTCGACGCTCGCGCCGGCCTCTTCGAGCTCGGCCTTGAGCTTCTCGGCCTCGTCGCGCTCGATCGCTTCCTTGACGGGCTTGGGAGCCTCGTCGACGAGCGCCTTGGCCTCCTTCAGACCGAGGCCGGTCGCCGCGCGGACGACCTTGATGACCTGGATCTTCTTGTCGCCGGCGCCCGTGAGGACGACGTCGACCGTCGTGGAGGCCTCTTCGGCGGCCTCGCCGCCGCCACCGCCGCCGCCGGCCGGGGCGGCCGCCGCGACGGCCGTCGCGGAGACGCCGAACTCCTCTTCGAGCGCTCTGATGCGCTCAGCCAGCTCAAGCACCGAGATCGCCTTGAGTTCGTCGATCCACTCCTGAGTGGTCGCCATGGTCAGTCCTCCTTCGCGTCGGAAGCGGCGGCTTCCGCCGCGTCGTCCGTCTTGTCGTCAGTGGTGGGGGTGGCCTCAGCGGCCGGAGCCTCGTCCGCGGCGGCCGGAGCAGCCTCGGTCTCGGCGGGTGCAGCAGCTTCGGCCGCCGGAGCAGCCTCGGGCTCTGCGGCGGGCGCGTCGCCGCCGATCAGACCCTGGTCGGCGATCGCCTGCAGCTGGATCGCAACGCCCGCGATGAGCGCGTTGAGGCCACGTGCGAGGCCGTTGAGCGGCGCGGCGACGACGCCGACGAGCTGCCCGTAGAGCACCTCGCGCGACGGGAGTCTCGAGATCGCTCTGATCTCGTCGGGCGAGACGGGCTTGCCGTCCATCAGGCCGCCCTTGAACTCCAGCACCTGCGTCTCTCTCTGCGCGTCGCTGAGCGCCTTCGCGGCAGCAGCCGCGTCGCCGCGCACGAACGCGAGCGCCGTCGGACCCGAGAGGATCTCCTTCAGCGCCTCGACGCCGGCCTTGTCGGCCGCGCGCTCGGTCAGCGAGTTCTTCACGACGGCGAGCGTCGTGTCGGTGTCGCGCAGCTTGGTGCGCAGGGCGGCGACCTGCGCGACCGTGATGCCGCGGTAGTCGACCGCGAAGACCGCGGAGGAAGCTTCCAGCTCCCCAGCGATCCGGTCGATCACCGCCGCCTTCTCGTTTCTGTTCATGTCAGGTCACTCTCTTCTCGAAATGCGAAACGCCCGCGCGGAGGCGGGCGTCGAGAGTCGGGCGACGTTCCGCCCGGCAGCTTCGAAGCTCCGCCTGCCCCGGACTTACTGGTGCCGGGGGTCTCTGGCAGTGCGTCTCTGGAACGAGGTCTACGCCGCGGCCGGCGCCTCCCCGAGGATGTCACGGGTTCTCGATGCGTCGACCTTGACGCCCGGCCCCATCGTCGAGGCGAGCACGATCGACTGGAGGTATCTGCCCTTAGCGGCGGACGGCTTCGCGCGAACGAGCTCCTCCACGACGGCGGCGTAGTTCTCCAGCAGGCGCTGCTCGTCGAAGCTCGACTTGCCGATCACCATGTGCACGATCGCGGTGCGATCGGTGCGGTACTCGACCTTGCCGGCCTTGGACTCAGACACCGCTCTCGCGACGTCCATCGTGACCGTGCCGACCTTCGGGTTCGGCATCTTGCCCGACGGGCCGAGGATACGGCCGAGACGGCCGACCACCGGCATCAGGTCCGGCGTCGCGATCGCGACGTCGAAGTCGGTGAAGCCCTCTTCGATTCTTCTGGCGAGGTCGTCGGCGCCGACGACGTCAGCGCCGGCCTCCTGGGCCTCACGCGCCTTGTCGCCCTGGGCGAAGACCGCCACCTTGACGTCCTTGCCGAGACCGTGCGGGAGCGCGATCGTGCCGCGCAGCTGCTCGTCCGCGTGACGGACGTTCAGGCCGGTGCGGACATGCAGCTCGACCGACTCGTCGAACTTCGAGCTCTTCAGCTCCTTGACGAGTCTGATCGCCTCGGCGGGCAGATAGCTGTGCTCGCGGTCGTAGCGCTGGCGCGCCTCGACGTATGCCTTGCCGTGCTTGGCCATCGTCACACCACCTCCACGCCCATCGAACGTGCCGTGCCAGCGATGATCTTCGCGGCCTGGTCGACGTCGTGAGCGTTCAGATCCTGAAGCTTCTTCTGCGCGATCTCGCGGAGCTGGTCCTGCGTGATCTGCGCGACCTTTCTGACGTGCGGCTCGGGCGAGCCCTTGTCGATCCCGAGCGCCTGCTTGATCAGCACGGCGGCCGGCGGGCTCTTGAGGACGAACGTGAACGAACGATCCTCGTAGACGGTGATCTCGACGGGGATGACCGTGCCCGTGTCCTGCTGCGTCTGGGCGTTGAACGCCTTGACGAACTCCATGATGTTGACCCCGTGCTGGCCCAGTGCAGGGCCGACCGGCGGGGCCGGGCTCGCCTGGCCGCCGACGGCCTGGAGCTTGATGGTTGTCAGTACCTTCTTCGCCATTTCAGATCTTCTTCACCTGGTCGAAACCGACCTCGACCGGGGTTTCGCGGCCGAAGATTGATACCAGCACCTTGAGTCGGGCGCCGTCCTCGTTGATCTCCGAGATCTCGCCCGAGAAGTCGGACAGCGGCCCGGAGACGACCTTGACCGACTCGCCGATCGAGAACTGCGCGCGGGAGCGAGGCCGCTCGGCCGTCTCGCGGTGCAGCAGTCGATCGACCTCCGCCTGCGTCAGCGGCACGGGCTCGTTGGAGGCGCCGACGAAGCCGGTGACGCCGGGCGTGCCCTTCACGAGCGCCCACGAATCCTCGTTGAGGTCCATGTTGACCAGCACGTAGCCGGGCATCGTGCGCTTCTCTGTGACAACTCTCTGGTTGTCCTTCAGCTCGGTGACGGACTCGGTCGGCACGACGACCTGTCGCACGGCGCGTCTCTGATTGAGCGAGACGACGCGGTGCTCGAGGTTGTGCTTGACCTTGTTCTCGTGACCGGAATAGGTGTTGACGACGTACCAGCGAAACATGTCGGGGGAGGTTCCTTGGGGAGAGGGCGCGAGCCTGGGCTCAGATGATCAGATCGACGATCCGCTGCGAGACCCAGTCGGCCGCGCCGAGGAACGCGCCCGAGAGGAGCACGAAGCCGATGACGACAGCCGTGGCCTGGGCGACCTGCGTGCGGTCGGGCCACTGGACACGCTGCAGCTCGCGCCAGCTGCCGCGCAGGAAGTTGATGAAGCGACCGCCGCCGCGCTTCGGCTCGGGGGAGCGCTCGCCGATGCGCGCGACTCCCGCGGTCTCGTCGCCGCCGCCGCTGCCGCCGCCGGCAGGCACCAGCGGGCCGCCGTCGTCCTCGCGCGCCGACTCGAACAGCTCTTCAGCGGTGCTGCCGCCGAGCGACGGCTCGTCAGCCGCGTTCGCGTCGGCCAGCTCGGGACGACCCATCGCGAGCTGCGCGTCAGCGATGTCCACCTCGCCGGAAGCGAACTCCGCGGGCTCGTGCTCGTGAAGCGGGTTCTCGTCGGGCAGCGCGCTGCCCTCGGCGTGGTTCGCCGAGGTGCCGTCCGAACGGGCGTCCCGTTCGCGGCGCTGCTTCGATCGTCTGCGGTCGCGGGCCACGTCAACCTCTACACGCGGTTAGCGAGTCTCCCGATGGGCGGTGTGTCTCTTGCACCAGCGGCAGTACTTTCTGAGCTGGATCCGCTCAGGATTGTTCCGCTTGCTCTTATTCGTCTGATAGTTGCGCCGCTTGCACTCCTCGCAGGCGAGGGTGACTGCGATGCGAACGTCTCCGCGAGCCATGGTCGTCCAGGTTCCAGTCGTCGTCTCAGGGCAAGTGCCAGCGACCGGCGGCAGACGCAGAAGCGCATCGCCAACCGGCGCGGGCTAGGCAGTGTAGCGGGAAACGCCGGAGCGGTGGGCGATGACGGTCGCCGCCCGGCGCAGCGGCGCAAGGCTGTAGCGTCCCCGGCGCAGACATCCGCAATTTTGCCTTTCAGGTCGGAATAGACGAGAATCAGACACGTGCGCATTGGAGCCAAGACCGACTACGCGCTGCGGGCCGCGCTCGAGCTCGCCGCCGCCGACGGGGACCGCCCCGTCAAGGCGGAGACGATCGCGACGGCACAGCAGATACCGCCGCGCTTCCTCGAGAAGATCCTCAACGACCTGCGACGGGCGGGCATCGTCGAGAGCCGCCGCGGGGTCGAGGGCGGCCACCTGCTGGCGGCGCCGCCGGACCAGATCTACGTCGCCGACATCATTCGCGCGATCGACGGCCCGCTCGCCAACGTCTCCGGCAAGCGCCCGCACGAGCTGACGTACGAGGGCCCCGCCGAGAAGCTGCCGGAACTGCTGGTCGCCGCCCGCGCCGCGCTGCGCGACGTGCTCGATCGCACCACGCTCGCCGACGTCGTCTCGGGCGAGCTGCCCGAGCACGTGACCGCGCTCGCCGGCGATCCGGCGGCGTGGCACAAGATCGGGTGACTCGCTAGCGCGAGTCATTGCGAGTTCCACGGCAGCGGGCAGAGGGACCATTCGCTGCGGGAACTCGCGGGCGTCGAAGCGTTGATTCGCCCGCGACTACGGTCCGCGCGCCTATTCCTGGTTATTTCGGTCGGGATTAGCTAGAATGCATCTCGATGCGAATCGACGTGCACCAGCATCTCCTCTCACAGCCGCTCCTCGCCGCTCTCGAGCGGCGGGGGGCGGTCCCCTCTTTGACACGCGGCGGCGACGGCTGGACGTACCACCTCGCCGGTGAGCCGGACAGCGCGCTGCCGTTCGCGGACGCCGATCTCGCCGTCCGCGCCGGCCAGCTCGAGGACGACGGCGTCGACCGCGCGCTCGTGCTGCTCTCCAGCGCGCTCGGGATCGAGCACCTGCCGGCCGAGGAGGCCGCTCCGCTGCTCGACGCCTACCACGACGGCGCCGCCGCGCTGCCCTCCGAGCGCTTCGGCGCCTGGGGCGCCGTCGGCGTCCACCAGCCCGACCCCAGCGCGGTCGACGCGCTGCTGGCTCGCGGCTTCGTCGGCGTCTCGCTGCCGGCGACCGCGCTCGCGACGCCGGCCGCCGTCGAGCGGCTCGGCCCGCTGCTGGCGCGGCTGGAGCAGGCCGGCGCGCCGCTGTTCGTCCACCCCGGCCCCGTCGCGCTCGACGGCTCCGACGCACGCGCCGCCGGCGCGCCCGCATGGTGGCCGGCGCTGACCGACTACGTCGCGCAGATGAACGCCGCCTGGCACGCCTTCCTGCACACCGGCCGCCCCGCGCTGCCGCGCCTGCGCGTGCTGTTCGCGATGCTCGCCGGGCTCGCGCCGCTGCAACTGGAGCGGCTCGCCGCGCGCGGCGGCCCCGCCGAGCGCGCCGCCGACGACCCGCTGACCTTCTACGACACCTCGTCCTACGGGCCGCAGGCGATCCACGCCGTGCTGCGGGCGATCGGCCCCGACCAGCTCGTGCACGGCTCCGACCGCCCCGTCGTCGGCGCCGCCGTGCCGGCGGCCGACACCGCCGTCGGGCACGCGCTGCTGCGCATCAACCCCGCCCGTCTCCTGTCCCCGACCACCACCGAACCGCGAGTTCCCGCCGCGGGCGGGCCCGCCTGACGCAGGCGTGGAACTCGCAAGGCGAAGCCCCATGACGCAGATCGACCGCCCCACCGGCCGCGACCTCACCCGCGAAGAGCTGCGCACGCTCGCGCAGCAGATCGCTGAGAACCCCTCGCTGTGGTCCGAGCACGTCGCCCACGACCCCTCGCAGCGCACCTACGCCGAGCTGCTGCGTGACGATCATGTCGACGTCTGGCTGATCTGCTGGTCGGAGGACCACGACACCGGCTTCCACGACCATGACGCCTCCTGCGGCGCGGTCGCCGTGATCGACGGCGCCGTGCGCGAGGAGCGGCTCGTGCTCGGCGGCGAGCCGGCCAGACGCGTCGCGCGCGCCGGCGAGTCATTCGACTTCGGCAACGCCGACATCCACCGCGTCCTGCACCACGGCGACGTTCCGGCGGTGACCGTCCACGTCTACTCCCCGCCGCTCCTGCGAATGGGCTCCTACCTGGTCGAGGACGACGGCACGCTCCAGCGCCACTCGGTCTCGTACGAGGAGGAGCTGGTCCCGCTCGAACCGGCGGCGTCGGTCTGACACCGGGCTTCGCCCAGCGAGTTCCACGACGGCGTCCTGTCAGACCGCCCGCCGGGGAAACTCGCGCAGCGATACGCTCGGACGATGCCGCGCGAGTCGACGAACGCCGAAGACCGCAAGCTCCACGTCGAGCCGCCGCACAGATACGCCGCGGGAGTCGAGGCGGTCGCCATCGCGCTGCGCTACGCGCAGAAGCAGATGGGGGTCGCGCACGCCGTCAAGACACTGCCCCGCCTCAACCAGCCCGGCGGCTTCGACTGCCCCGGCTGCGCCTGGCCCGACCCGCGGAAGACGCACGCCGCCGAGTTCTGTGAGAACGGCGTCAAGGCGGTCTCCGAGGAGGCGACGCGCAAGCGCGTCGATCCCGCCTTCTTCGCCCGCCACTCCGTCACGGAGCTGGCCGGCTGGACCGACTTCCAGCTCGGTCAGAGCGGTCGCGTCACGCACCCGATGGTGCTGCGCGAGGGCGCGACGCACTACGAGCCGATCGCGTGGGACGACGCCTTCGCGCTGATCGCGGACGAGCTGAACGGACTCGCGACGCCGGACGAGGCGATCTTCTACACGTCCGGTCGCACCTCCAACGAGGCCGCGTTCGCCTACCAGGCGTTCGTGCGCGCCTTCGGTACGAACAACCTGCCCGACTGCTCGAACATGTGCCACGAGTCGAGCGGCGTCGCGCTGACCGAGACGATCGGGATCGGCAAGGGCAGCGTGACGCTCGAGGATGTCGAGGCGGCCGACCTGCTGATCGTCGTCGGGCAGAACCCAGGCACGAACCACCCGCGGATGCTGTCGTCGCTGGAGGCGGCCAAGCGCAACGGGGCGAAGATCGTCTCCGTCAACCCGCTGCCCGAGGCCGGGCTGATCCGCTTCAGAAACCCGCAGAAGCCGAGCGGCGTCGTCGGTCACGGAACCGCGCTCGCCGACCGCTGGCTGCAGCTCAACGTCAACGGCGACCTCGCCCTCTTCCAGGCGCTCTCGCGGCTGCTGCTCGACGCCGAGGACGCGGCACCGGGAACGGTCCTCGACCGCGACTTCATCGACGCGCACACCGACGGCTTCGAGGCGTGGTCGCAGGCGCTCGCCGCGCTCGACTGGGACGCGGTGCTGGCCGCGACCGGGCTGGCGCGCGCCGAGATCGAGGCGCTCGCGCGGATGGCGATCGCGTCGGAGCGCACGGTCGTCTGCTGGGCGATGGGGATCACGCAGCACAAGAACGCCGTCGCGACGATCCGCGAGATCGTCAGCTTCCTGCTGCTGCGCGGCAACATCGGGCGCCCCGGCGCCGGCGTCTGCCCCGTCCGCGGCCACTCCAACGTGCAGGGCGACCGCACGATGGGGATCTACGAGAAGCCCGCGCCGGCGTTCCTCGACCGTCTCAGAGCGGCCTTCGGCTTCGAGCCGCCGCGTGAGCACGGACTCGACTCGGTCGAGGCGATCCGCGCGATGCGCGACGGCCACGGCAAGGTCTTCTTCGCGATGGGCGGCAACTTCGCCGCCGCCGCGCCCGACACCGAGGCGACCGCGGCGGCGCTGCGCAACTGCCGCCTCACCGTCCAGGTCTCGACGAAGCTCAACCGCTCCCACGTCGTGCCCGGCAGAGCGGCGCTGATCCTGCCGACGCTCGGCCGCACCGAGGTCGACATGCGGGCGCGCGGGGCGCAGGTCGTGACGGTCGAGGACTCGATGGGGATGGTCCATCACTCGCGCGGAACGCTCGAGCCGGCCTCCGATCAGCTGATCAGCGAGGTCGCGATCGTCTGCCGGCTGGCGCGGGCGGTGCTGGGGCCGGCTGGCGTCGGCGACGGTGCGGATGCGGGCGGCGCGGGGGTGCGTGCCGGCGCGGACGTGCCGTGGGAGGCGCTCGCCGACGACTACCGCGAGATCCGCTCGCTGATCGAGCAGACGGTCCCCGGCTTCGAGCGCTTCGAGGCGCGGATCGCCCAGCCCGGCGGCTTTGCGCTGCCGCATCCGCCGCGCGACTCTCGCACCTTCCCGACGACGACCGGCAAAGCCCGTTTCCTCGTCAACCCGCTGACGCACGCGAGCGCGCCGACCGGCGCCCTGATACTCCAGACGCTGCGCTCGCACGACCAGTACAACACGACGATCTACGGCCTCAACGACCGTTACCGCGGCGTCAAGGCCGGCCGCCGCGTCGTCTTCCTCAACGCGGCCGACATCGCCGAGCTGGGCTTCGCGGAGGGTGACGTGGTCGACCTCGTCGGCGAGGCGGCCGACGGCGTCGAGCGGCTCGCCGAGCGCTTCCGCGTCGTCGCCTACGACACGCCGCGCGGCAGCGCCGCCGCCTACTACCCCGAGACGAACCCGCTCGTGCCGCTCGACTCGACCGCCGACGGCTCCAACCAGCCGGCGTCGAAGTCGGTCGTCGTCCGCCTGCGGCGGATTGCGAGTTCCACTCCGGCGAGCTGACGCCGCGTCGCGCTCGCGGGAACTCGCGCGCGCTATCGCGGAGCGGCTGTGAGCGTCGCGCCGACGTGCTCGAGGTGGCCGTGCATGGCCAGCTCGGCCGCGGTGCCGTCGTGGGCGCGGATCGCGGCGACGATCGCCGTCATCTCCTCCAGCGCCCGCACGCGCAGCGCGGCATCCGTCGAGGTCGTCGTGCGCGAGTGGCTGAGCAGGTCGGCGATCGCGGCGAACAGCACCCGCAGCGGCACGCTCGCCGAGGCGTCGACGATCGTCGCGTGGGCGCGCACGTCCGCCGCGCCGAACAGCTGCGCGTCGGGCAGCGCGGCGCGCATCTCGGCGAGGCTCTCGTCGAGACGGCGGAGGTCATGGTCGTCGCGGCGCTCGGCGGCCAGCCGCGCGGCGAGCGGCTCCAGCCGCTGACGCACCTCGAACAGGTCACCGAGGTCGAGCGGCGCGCGGTAGGTGCCTGAGCCCTGACGCGACTCGATGATGCCGAGGTCCGAGAGCCGTCTGAGCCCCTCCCGCAGGCTGGAGCGCGAGACCCCGAGCTGGGTCGCCAGCTCGCGCTCCGGCGGCAGCCTGTCGCCCGGTGCGACCTGCTCGTCGGAGAGCAGCTCGCGAAGGCGTTCGGCGACGTGGTTGCGCGGCGGCATCGTCGGCGATTATAGTGGTCCGACCATAATGGTCTGACCAATCTGGAGTCCCCGCATGCGCATCGGCACCGTCATCACGAACGGCACCCCCACCCCCGTCGTCGAGCGTGACGGCGCGCTCGTCCCGCTCGACGTACCCGCCGGCACGACGGTCGCCGACCTGATCGCCGCCGGCGACGCGATCCCCGCCCCGGCCGCCGACGCCGCCGCGCTGCAGGCCGACGCCCAGCTCGCCGCGCCGCTGGCGCCCGGCAAGATCGTCGCGATCGGCCTCAACTACATGGACCACGTGCGCGAGACCGGACTGGAGAAGCCGACCTCGCCGCTGGTCTTCACGAAGTTCACGACGAGCGTGATCGGCGACGGCGAGCAGATCCGCGTCGACCGCGCGATCACGCAGAGAGTCGACTGGGAGGTCGAGCTGGCCGCCGTGATCGGCAGAACGATGACGCGCGTCTCCGTCGAGGACGCCCTCTCGCACGTCTTCGGGTACACCGTCGCCAACGACGTCTCGGCGCGCGACGTGCAGTTCGCCGACGGTCAGTGGGTGCGCGGCAAGAGCCTCGACACGTTCTGCCCGCTCGGTCCGGCGATCGTCACCGCCGACGAGGTCTCCGACCCCCAGGCGCTCGGCCTTTGGACGCGCGTCAACGGTGAGACCGTGCAGGACTCGAACACGAAGGAGATGGTTTTCGGCGTCGCCGAGCTGCTCTCGTTCTGCTCGCACAGCTTCACGCTGGAGCCCGGCGACGTCGTGCTGACCGGCACGCCGTGGGGCTGCGGCGAGTTCATGGACCCGATCCGCTCGCTGAAGGCCGGCGACGTCGTCGAGGTCGAGGTCGAGGGGATCGGCAAGGTCGCCAACCCCGTCGTCGAGATCTGAACGGCTGAGGAGGGCGCGGCGGCCCGCTCGCCGCGCCTTCCTATCATCAGCGGACGTGACGAACGAAAAGCAGCGCGACGGGCGTCGCATCATCGCCCTCTTCCGCCCATACCGCGCACGCCTGGCGCTCGTGCTGGGCCTGATCGTCATCTCGGCCGGGCTCAGCATGATCTCGCCGTTCCTGCTGCGCGAGGTGCTCGACGTCGCGATCCCCGACCAGCGCACCGGCCTGCTGAGCGCGCTCGTCGGCGGGATGATCGCGATCGCGGTGATCACCGGCGCGCTGAGCGTCGCGCAGACCTACCTCTCCAACATCGTCGGCCAGCAGGTGATGCACGACCTGCGCGCGGCGGTGTACAGACATCTGCAGCGGCTCTCGCTCGCCTTCTTCACGAGAACGCGCACCGGCGAGGTGCAGTCGCGCATCTCCAACGACATCGGCGGGATCGACAACGTCGTCACCTCGACCGCGACCTCGATCGCGTCGAACGTGACGACGGTCGTGGCGACGATCGTCGCGATGACGCTGCTCGACTGGCGGCTCGCGATCTTCTCGCTGATCCTGCTGCCGTTCTTCGTCTGGCTGACGCGCCGCGTCGGCCAGGAGCGCAAGCGCATCACCGCGACGAAGCAGGGCAGACTGGCCGACCTCTCGGCCCTCGTGGAGGAGTCGCTGTCGGTCTCCGGGATGCTGCTCGGCAAGACGATGGGCCGCGGCGGGGATCTCGCCGAGCGGTTCGCGCGCGAGTCGGAGGAGCTGGCCGCGATCGAGGTGCGCCAGCGGATGGCCGGGCGCTGGCGGATGGCGACCGTGCAGATGACCTTCGCGGTCATGCCGGCGCTCGTCTACTGGTTCGCCGGGCAGTCGATCGCCGACGGCGGGCAGACGATCTCGATCGGCACCGTCGTCGCGTTCACGACGCTGCAGACGCGGCTGCTGTTCCCGATCGGCCAGCTGCTGTCGGTCAGCCTCGACATCCAGACCTCGCTGGCGCTGTTCGAGCGGATCTTCGAGTACCTCGACCTGCCCGTCGACATCGAGGAGGCGGCGAGACCGGTGCGGCTGCGGCCCTCCGAGGTCGTCGGCGAGGTCCGCTTCGAGGAGGTCGGCTTCCGCTACGGCGAGGGCGACGCGCCGTGGACGCTGGAGCAGATCGACCTCGTCGTGCCGGCCGGCACGCGCACCGCGGTCGTCGGCGAGACCGGCGCCGGCAAGACGACGCTCGGCTACCTCGCCGCGCGCCTCTACGAGGTGCAGCGCGGCCGCGTCACGATCGACGGCATCGACGTGCGCGAGCTCGCCTTCGACTCGCTCGCGGCGACCGTCGGTGTCGTCTCGCAGGAGACCTACCTGTTCCACGCCTCCGTACGCGAGAACCTGCGCTTCGCGCGGCCGGAGGCGACTGACGAGGAGATCGAGGCGGCCGCCCGCAGCGCCCGCATCCACGACCTGATCGCGTCGCTGCCCGACGGCTACGACAGCGTCGTCGGCGAGCGCGGCTACCGCTTCTCCGGCGGCGAGAAGCAGCGCATGGCGATCGCGCGCACGCTCCTGCGCAACCCGCCGGTGCTGGTGCTCGACGAGGCGACCAGCGCGCTCGACACACAGACCGAGCAGGCCGTGCAGGCCGCGCTCGAACGGCTCGCCGAGGGCCGTACGACGATCACGATCGCGCATCGGCTCTCGACCGTCCGCGACGCCGACCAGATCGTCGTGCTGGAGAGAGGGCGGATCGCCGAGCGCGGCCGCCACGAAGAGCTGATGGCGCGCGGCGGCCTCTACGCGCGGCTGGTCGCGCGCGACCATGCCGGGGAGCCGCTGGCGGACTGAGCGGGTCGGCGGGCGCGTGGACCGGCCGCCGGGCGCGATACATTCGTGTTGCAGATGAGCAACACGGTTGACGAGAGCCTGCGCGCCGCCGGCCGGCGCGCCTTCGCCAGACACGGCTACGGCGGCGCGACGATCGAGCGGATCGCACGCGAGGCGGGCCTGTCGCGCGTGACGTTGCACCGCCGCGGGATCGATCGCGACGCGGTGCTCGCAGCGCTCGCGGAGGATGCGGCCGACGCCTATCGGCGCGCGCTGTGGCCTGCGCTGACCGGCGCCGGCAGCGGGCGCGAGCGGTTGGAGCAGGCGCTGCGGGCGATCTGCGCGACGGCCGATCGCGAGCTCGACGTGCTGGTGGCGCTGCGCGCGCGGCGCGACGCGATCTTTCATGAGATCGGCGGCGCGGACGGGGCCCGCACGGACGCCGGAGCAGGCGGGCTCGGAACGCGCGAGATCTTCTTCGAGCCGCTCTCGCGTCTGCTCCGAGACGGCGCGGCCGACGGCTCACTGCGCGCCCACGACGATCCCGACGAGGTCGCGGTGGTGCTCTTCAATCAGGTCGGCGGCACCTACATCCACTTGCGCGGGGAGCACGGCTGGTCGCACGAGCGATGCCGTGACGCGCTGGTAGGGCTTGCGATCAGCGGCATTGCCTCACCCTCTAGTTGAGGATGAGTATTGCTCAGATGAGCGCGTAGACCGCAAGGGCGGTGAGACCGCCGCTCGCGGCCACGAAGGACGCACCGGTGACGACGCGGTAGAGCGGGCGCTCCGATTGCTCTCGGCCCCAAGCGAGCGGCACGAACAGCAGCGGGTTGACGACCAGACCGAACGCCAACAGCGCCGTGATCCAGACGGGGCGATCGGGGACGACCTGATCGATCGCGATCAGGATCAGCCCCATCGAGACCCAGTCCAGGTGGAGCTGGCGGAAGCGCATCGGCGCCACGACGCCGCGTCTGGAGAACCATTCCGGGCGCTGCATCGTCGCGAGCACGAGCCAACCGGAGAGGCCGGCGAGCGCGAGTGAGATCAAGCCGAGTGAGCTGAGCAGTGGCATCTGTCGGTGAGGGGTAGACGATGGACATCGACGTTGCATTGGAGTAACGTCGATGTTGCATGAAGATGCTAGCTCGCCACGACGACGAGCGCGCCGATTACGTCCGCGCCGCCGGTCGCGCCCCGCTCGCGCTCTACGACCCGCTCGTCGCGGTGACGACGCGCGAGCGACTGTTCCGCACACGGCTGCTCGCGCAAGTGCTCGACGGCGCACCAGTCGAGCGGCCGCTGGAGGTCGTCGAGATCGGTTGCGGCACCGGTTCGTTCACGACGATGGTGGCCCGCGCCGAGACGACCGGGGGCGTGCACGCGATCGGCGTCGACGGCGACGCCGAGGTGCTGGCGCGGGCGCACAGGAAGGCCGGCGCGGCGGCGGTCGACTGGCGTGAAGGCCTCGCCGACGCGCTGCCGCTGCCCGACGCGAGCGCCGATCGCGTCGTGATGTCACTGCTGCTCCACCACCTCTCCCCCGCGACGCAGCGCGCCGCGCTCGCGGAGGCGAGACGTGTGCTGCGTCCGGGCGGCCGCATCCACGTCGCCGACTGGGGACCGGCACGCGATCCGCTGATGCGACTCGCCTTCCGCGGCCTGCAGCTGCTCGACGGAGTCGAGAACACCGCGCCGCTCGGTCGCGGAGAGCTGCCCGCGCTGCTCACCGACGCCGGGTTCGAGCAGCATCGGCTGCACGACCGCCTGCGGACCATGGGCGGCGTGCTGGAGCTGCGCTCGGCGCGTCGTTCCGCGTAGGCGCTCGCTACCCGCGGTGGTCGACCCGCGCGCCGGCGGCGCGCAGGCTCGCGACGACGGCGCCGATCTCCAGCACCTGATCGATGTGGTGGACGCCGGTGCGCGAGACCGATGAAGCGGCGGTCGCGGGCGGCGACAGCGGCTCGCCGAGCAGCGCGCGTGTCGCGGCGGCGGCGACGAGGCCGGTCAGCTCGGCCTCGCGGCGGCCGGCGAGCGACGCCTGACGCTCGTGCGGGCGGCCGCCGCGCAGACCTCTGGCGCGGGCGGCGAGCACGCAGGCGTCGGAGCCGGGCGCCGCCCCTCCTGCCGCCAGCAGCCGCAGCGCGACCGCACGGCTACGAGGGCGCTCGCGCGCCACCATGCGACCGATGCCGGCGCGCGCGGCGAGCGCGAAGAGGCCGGTCGCGGGCGCCGGATCGAGCGCGAGCCAGGTCGACGCGCTCGCCACACCGAGCGTGCGCGGCAGCACCTCCTGCTCCGGAAAGGGGAAGCGGTACGCACGCAGCGGGCGGCGCCGGCCGGACAGCGCGAAGGTACGCGAGTCGCGCAGCGCGGTCGGGTCGGCGAGGCCGTCGAGCGTCCACTCGACCGCCGCCGGGCCGTGCACGTCGCCAAGACCGAGCTGGACCAGCAGCTCGATCTCCGGCGGCGCGTCGAAGCCGCCGGCGACGCTCGCGGCCAGCAGGTTCGTCAGGCCGGGCGCGACGCCGACGCTCAGCAGCGCGCTCGCGCCGCCGTCGCGCGCGACCCCGTCGAGCGCCTCGACCTCGGCGATGCGGGCCGGAGTCGCGGTCACGTCGACGTAGTGGGTTCCGCGCGCCAACCACGCGGCGACCAGCCCCGGCGGACGGTCGTCGATGCACATGACGACCGCCGCGGCCGGCGGCGGATCGGTCGCGAGCGCTGGATCGGCGACGTCGAGCCGCAGCGCCGTGACGCCATGGCCGGTCGCCGCGGCGACCTGCTGCGCACGGTCGAGGCCGCGTCCGGCGACTACGACGCGGCCCGGCAGCAGCGGCGCGAGCGCGGCGACGATCGTGCGGCCGACCTGACCGGAACCGCCGACGACGAGGACGCGGGTGGTGGGGTCGGGCGCACCGCCCGCGGTGGTTGCGGCAGACGCGGACGCGACGGAGGTAACTCTTACAGGCATGTTCATCTTACGAACAAGCCTTACACTGTTGTCAAGCTTGTCATCCAGCACCTCCCCCTCTGGCCGGCGCGCCGACGCCGAGCGCAACGTCGCCGCGATCGTCGCGGCCGGGCTCGACGTGCTCGCGACGCGGCCCGACGCCGGGCTCGTCGCGGTCGCCGAGGCGGCCGGCGTCACGCGCACGACCGTCTACGCCCACTTCCCCACCCGCGCCGCGCTCGTCGGCGCCGTGCTCGACGCCGCGATCGCCGAAGCGGCCGCCGCGCTCGACGGCGCCGCGCCCGACAGCGGCCCGCCCGACGCCGCGCTGACGCGGATGGTCGCCGCCTCGTGGCAGACGATCGATCGCCAGGGGCGGCTGATGGAGGCCGTCGGGCAGGTGCTCTCCGAGGCCGAGTGCCATGCCCGCCACCGCCCCGTCGGCGAGCGCGTCGAGCGAACGCTGCGACGGGGCCAGGCCGACGGCCGCTTCCGCACCGACGTGCCGGTCGACTGGCTGCTGGCGGTCACCTACGCGCTCGTGCACGCCGCCGCGGCCGAGGTCGCCGCCGGCCGGCTGCCGGCCGAGCGCGCCGGCGAGCTGGCCGGCGCCTCGGTGCTCGCGGCCTGCGCC